>CAMWVK010000019.1 GCA_947177675.1 uncultured Mucispirillum sp. | reverse complement strand
TAAAGTTATTTAGCAGTTTAACACAAATTTTTTTAAAAAAATAAATAAAAAAAGTCTAAAACCAAATTCAAAATGATATATTACAGCTTTATAATCTTTTACCATGCAGAATACATACCTGCAATTCCATTGCTGCTTGATAATGTAATATTATCAATAATATCGCTCCATCTGGTAATTACAAACCCATATATTCCAAGCTGTTTATTATTATAGCCTGTAGATGTAATAAAATGGTTGTCATTACTATTGTGAGAATAAACTTCATCAATAAGGGATGCAAGATTAAATCCGTTTCTATTATAACCTTCAGTCCCTGTTGGATAATTAAATTGTTCTTTATTTTATCTAATATCAGTTGTAACATTTCTGCCAGTAACTAAAATCATTTTAGTAAAATCTAAAAACAGCTCATTAAAACCTGTATTAACAGCTTTTTCCACTGCTTTAATGCCAGTATATTCTGAAGAATACAATTTTTTAATAAAATCATCACCAAATCTTATTTGTAAATATCTTATAAAAAGATAACTTAAACCATAATCCTGTGATGAGTCATCTGTTATTAATGATATACCTTGATTTTTTAAAAAATAGCTGCTTACATAGCCATAGAGTGGTGCAGCATACCCACCATAATATTCAGAAAGCATAGAAAGACCTTCGTTTATCCATGTATCAAGGCTGGGATTTAAATTAAGTCTGCTTCTGCAGTCAAAAGCCACCATGTGTTGAAATTCATGTATAAATGTAGCTTTTAAATCAGTCTGGTGCTTATCCCAGCCATTTTTAAAATAGTAATGGTTTACATAAAGCACATCTGCTTCATTAGATTTAATATTATTTGGTAAATCATGAGAATAATATTTATCTGCAGAATAAAAAAAGCCAAACAAGCCCTCAGAAAAATCTGCAATTAAAAATGAAACTTTACCGTTTCCATCAGTATCTGTTTCTTCTCCATAATACTTATGTATTATACTATAATCTTTATCAAAAGCTGTTGTAATTGCAGTAATTTGTTCATTAGTCAGCTTTTCAAGTCCATCCTGCAGGAAAAAGTATGCACTTTCAGAAATAGCAATACATGTTGCATTAATTGTAGAAAATGTATTATTATTTACATTTAAAAGATAAATATTTTCCCATCTTGTTCCAACTTCTACAGTTTTAGGTATTGTTCTTTTTAAAACAATGCTGTTTTTATCTATTGGTTTAATACTATTATTGTAAGCAGTCTGCTGCAGATTTTTGTTTAAATCATTTATGTTTTCTTTTATGTTTTTTTCCATATTAAATTTTTTAGGAAATACAGGATGGTTTGATGTTATACTATGCATCTGCCTGCCATTTGCTGAAATATTGTAACTATTTTTAATAAGGTAGTCATCAGTGGCAGGATTACGAGCCTGATAGATTAGTGTATGAAGAGTTTTTCTTTTATCATAATCCACCTGATTTATACCTAAAACAAGAAAGTTCTCTGAAATAAGAGGAGTAGTAAAATCATCTGAAGTAATAGTATTTCTACTGTCAGTTTTATCATCAGCACAGCTTAACAGTATAAAAAATAATGTTATAATCAGTAATTTTTTCATATAATTCTCTAATAAAATATAGAAATATTATAATACAATAAATGAAATATTCAAGTATGACTGTATGTGATATACATATTTGTAACAAAATATATTTAGGATAATAATAAATAAATTTATATAAAATACATTAATAATATTAAAAAGGCGGACTAAATAAGCCCGCCAATATTTTATTTAAATAAAAATATTTTTAATATGCTCTGCCACTTCTTGTATTTGCCATAGCCATAAGTTTTTCTATTCTGTCATCTACTGCTGGATGAGTAGAAAATAAGCTCATCATTTTCTGACCAGAAAATGGGCTTTCTATAAACATATGTGCTGTTGCAGGTTTAGCTTCATTCATTGGATGCATTTGTATTCCATAAGCAATTTTATGCAAAGCAGAAGCAAGTGCTCTAGGATTGCCACAGAACTGTGCACCACGCTGGTCTGCAATATATTCTCTTGAGCGAGAAACTGCCATTTGTATTAATGTGGCAGCAAGTGGAGCAAGTATTATCATAGCAATAGAGCCAGCAAAACCAAGCGGGCTGCCATCATCATCACTGCTTCCACCGCCTAATATCATAGACCATTGGAAAATATCAACAATAGTCATAATAGTTCCTGCCATCATTGCAACAATTGTGCCTATTAAAATATCTTTTCCATAAATATGGGCAAGCTCATGACCTATAACACCTGCTAATTCATCATCATCAAGCATATCCATTAATGTATTTGTAACAGCAACTGCTGCATGGTTTTTATTTCTGCCTGTAGCAAATGCGTTAGGTGAACCATTCATAATAATATATACCTTTGGCATAGGAAGCCCTGCACGAGTAGCAAGAGTTCTAACTATTCTGTATAATCTAGGATTGCCTGCTTCATCTACTTCCTCTGCTTTATACATTTTAAGAACTATTTTATCACTAAACCAGTATGAAAAAAAGTTCATACCTACAGCAAAAACAAGTGCTATAATCATACCTGTTTTACCGCCAATTAAATTACCTATAAATACTAATAATACAGTCATTAAGGTAATTAAAAAAACTGTTTTTAATGTGTTTACTGTTGTCATTTTATACCCTTTACATAATTTAGTATCTTCATAAGTGTAAACTAATTCTGATATAGTTACAAATATATTTAATAAAACTTTATATGCAATATTATTTAATATATCATACATAATTTTTACAAAAAAATAACAATATGATAATATCAAATATTAATACCAGCAAAATTATTTGTAAATAATAACTGGGTCTGCTATTGTTTTCAGTGGCGAATTCTTTATAATATAGTCAGTATATGCTTCTTTATCTGTCATATTAAGTTTTTTTGCAGATAATGCATTATTTTTAAATACAGCAGTATTTTCATAAAGATATGAAGACATAACTATATTATATACTTTATTATAATCAATATCAGTCAGCTCATTATTAACTAATATTTTTTTCTCTGTCAGTTTAAAATTTGCAGCATCATATTTAAAAGATGTGCCATACATACATGGAAAAGAGTTTACATTATTTAAGGTTATAAAGTCAGAAATTGATGTTTCTGCATATAATATTATATCTCTGCCATATATTTTTACCATATATAAGTCATTATCAAATGGAGCAGCCTGATTTATAAGCCCATAAGTAATTGTGCCTTTTGGTATATTTATCCTTAAAGCACCAGTGTTAATAAAGGCAGCATCAACTAGATAGTCAAGAGCAGCTGCAGCAGTATATAAAGAATATGATAATACTGAGCCAAGAGAAGAAGCATAATGGTCGTTGTAATCATAACTTGAGTTAGCTTTTAATGTGTATAAATTGTCAATAGTAACACCAGCAGGCTTATTCATATCTAAAGAAATAGAGCTGTATATGTTATTAATTTCTGTAAGTGCTTCTGTATTTTCTGCCATTAAAAGAAATTTCTTGTAACTATTTATTTCACTATTTAAAGATGAATTATCAAAAGGATTTAAAAGCATTTTATTTCTACTTTCATTTAAAGCAATTTGTCCGTCTTTATTAAATCTTACATTAATATTTCCTAAAATAAGCCCATGAGAGCCTGCTGTAATAATATATGCTGAACCATTATTTGCTTCTACTGGATAGTTTTTATCATAGCTTTTAATATTTAGTGCAGAATAATCTCCTAAAATAGTATGTGAATGTCCGCCCACTATTAAATCAATATCTGGAAACATTTCAGCAAGTTTTTTGTCCTGCTCTATTCCAAGATGTGTAACTGCAATAATTTTATTTATACGGGCTTTTTTAATCTGTCTTATTATATTTTTTGCAGTTTCAAATGGGTCGTATATCTGCATACCTGTAATATTATTCATACCAGACTCGTTTGTAGTAAGCCCAAAATATGCAGCCTTATTCTGCCCATATTCCTTTATAATATATGGTTTAATTTCATTTTGAATTGTTTTATTGTCAAACTTAACATTTGCAAGCACAATATCAAAAGAACAGTTATCTTTACCCTGCAGAATATAGTCAAAAAAGGAATTTAAAACACCAGTATCTGTTTCATAAAGCTCGTGGTTTCCAAGCGTTATAATACTTGGCGATACTCTGCACAGCATATCATAATCATATCTGCCATTAGTATATGTAAAAAGCGGATAACCCTGCTGGAAAATATCACCTGCAAATATTATTTCTTTATATGGGGAAGTTTCAGCAGAAGATACAGCTTGAATAAGTCTTGGCCAGCCCCCTGCAAAAGCTGCAGCAGTATTATTATCCGCAGCAGTTATTTGTATGTTAAATGTTTCAGATGAATGAATGTCATTAAAATGAAGGATTTGTAATGAAAAATTATCATTTTGCGGTATATTATTACTATTTTGACTACAGCTGCAGCCAAAAAGTAACAAAATAAATACTTCAAATAATAATTTTTTCATACAACTTTTCAACCTAATAAAGAGCCTTTTTCCAATTTATAACCAGCTAAAAAGCTTTTAGTATCCATTCTTTTTTTACCTTCAAGCTGCAGTTCAAATATTTTTAAGGCATTATTTCCACATGCAACAGTTATACTGTCTTTTTCAATATTTATAACAGTGCCTGCTGCTGCATCATGATTAATCTCTGCAACATCACTTTTAAATATTTTTACTTTTTTATTATCAAGCATAGAATAGCCTGCAGGCCATGGAGTAAATGCTCTAATCATTCTTTCTATCTGCACAGCATCCTGTAACCAGTTAATAAGCCCCATTTCTTTATTCATCATAGGTGCTTTTGTAGCTTTATCATTATCCTGTTTAACTGGAACAATAGTTTCAAATTCATTTAATGTTTTGATAAGAAGTTCTGCACCAGTAACTGCCAGCTCCTGTGCAAGTTCCCCTGCATTTTTTTTAAGAATTTTGGTTTTAGCAGTTAAAAGAATATCGCCAGTATCCATACCAGCATCCATAAGCATAGTATTAACACCTGTTTCTTCTTCACCATTCATAATTGCCCAGTTTACAGGAGCAGGACCTCTGTATTTTGGAAGAAGTGAAAAATGCACATTAACTGGAGCAGTGTTAGGAATATCAAGCACAACTTGTGGCAGTATTTTACCATAGGCTGCAACAGCAAAAAAATCTGGTGATATGTGTTTAAGCTTCTCCATAACTTCAGTATTATTTTTGATTTTTTCAGGCTGATATACTTCTAAACCAGCAGTTAATGCATACTCTTTTACAGGTGGAAACTGAACCGCCTGCCCTCTGCCTTTTGGTTTATCTGGCTGAGTGATAACTAATGGAATATCAAATCCATTTTCAACTAATGCTTTTAATGACGGGACAGCAATATCAGGCGTCCCCATAAATACTATTTTTTTCATAACCTATGATTATATATTAAGATAATAATTTATCAAGCAAAAAAATATAAAATACTTATAATTATTAAATTTGTATTATTTCATTATATTAAAGTTTTCATAACTAATAATTTTAAAAAATTACTTGATATTAGCAAAATTTTTTTGTTTAATATAAATAAATATTAGGAAAGGTTATTTATATATATGTGTATTAATACAGGTAATATTGGATATAAAATTAAGGAACTGCTCATATTATGTATATAGTTAATACTACCTTTGCAGCAATTTATCAGTCAGAGAATAAGTAAATGGTAACAACACTTCTTTTACTCTTACTTGGAGTTATTGTTGGAATACTTGGGGCAATATTAGGAATAGGCGGCGGAATAGTTATGGTGCCTGTTCTCACTTTTTTATTTGATATGCCTGTGCATAATGCAATAGCAGTATCTCTTGTAGTGATTACTGCAAACAGCATGTCCACATCAGCAGTTTATTTAAAAACAGGCACTGCAAACTTAAATTTAGGTATTGCATTATCTATTGCATCAGTTGCAGGAGCTTTAATAGGCAGTAAAACAGCAGTCCATCTGCCCCAAAGCACAGTAATGATAATACTTGGTATTATCCAGTTTATTATGGCATATCTCACTTATGTTAAAATGAAAAAAGGCTCTAAAAATCACCATGAAACAAATACCAGCAAAAAAAGTTTTTTTTATGGTCAATATAAAGATAAAGCAACAGGGAATATTGTAAAATATAACCCTGTAAAAACTGGATATAACTTTTTATTTAGTGCTTTTTCTGGAGTATTTTCAGGACTCAGTGGTGCTGGTGGCGGTGCTATGATTATACCAGGAATGAACTTAATTTCTGATATTCCTATAAAAGCAGCAACTGCAACAAGCTCTTTTATTATAGGGTTTACTGCAGCAGCAGGCAGCATTGTATATATGCAGGCAGGATATGTTGATGTAAAAGTAGTATGCTCTATAATACTAGGCATATATGCAGGCACAGCAATAAGTATGCGTTATTTTTCAAAAATAACTGATAAAAAAGTATCATATCTTTTGATAGCTCTGCTTTTATTAGTAGCTTTTCAAATGCTTTATGAGGGAGTGAGTTCACTTGACTGAGATTAGAAGTATTGTAGCACTTTGTATGAAGTATATGTTTTATTTTATACTTTTTATGATAATGCTATCTTTTTGTGTAAATATATTTGAATACTTTGATTTAAGGTTTATATCAGTTAAAAGTGAGCAGCTGTTTTTTATTTCAGCATTGCTTGTATGTATTTCTCCGTTTTTATGGACACTGCTTTTTATTACAGGCTATCTGTTCAAAAAATCATATAAAGCAGCACTTATGGGGCTGATACTGTTTATTATACTTGTATTTTCATTTGTAATGAAAAGTATAGGGGTAGGATAAGTTATTTTTTAGATTTATTTGCCATCATTTTTAAAATGGCAGCTTTGTCCTGCTCTCTCATCATAATAATATTAACACCAGCTTCTTCATTGCTTCGCCATATTATTTTACCAATAAATGAGCTGAATGATGGTGTTTCAGGCAGTAATTTAAAGTTTATACATTTAAGGCATTCTCTATCTTCAAGAGCATGTTTTGTTCTAAATTCTAAAATATTGCCTTTTTTGAGAACATTATTGTGACGGACTGTCATAGAGTTTACAGACATGCTAATAACATCAATAGTAAAACACTGACCATAATCCAGAGTTTCTGTTTTATCATCATAATAAATAAGTGGCAAAACACACATTTTTGTTTTTATTGGAATATGTCCTAATCGTTTTCTTTTAAAATTAAATAGTCCCTTAAACAATGGCAAATGCTCCTTTTATATATATGCTTAAAATATAGCATAAATTTTTTAATTTGTAATCATAAAATTATAAGGTAAACGAAAAAATAAAGTTAATGATTATAATACACTTATAATAAAGGAAAAAATATATTTAGGAATAATGTTCTGCTCAAAATATATAAGAGCAGAACAAGTTGTTATTATTATAATACTTTTTTATTTATAGCCGCCTGCAGCTTGTAAAAGCCCTAAAATATCATCAGAGCCTTCATTATATGCTATTAAGTAAGGCGAAATGCCATCATTATTTTTTTTATTTGGGTCAGCTCCAGCAGTTAAAAGCAGGCGAACCATATCAATATTTTTCAATTTAGCAGCCCATATAAGAGCTGTGTCTCCATTTTTATTTGCAGCATTTACTTCTGATTTTGCCTTTAATAATGTATCAACCATTGCGGCATCTGCAGAAGTAACTGCAATAATTAATGGTATATTTCCAAGATTATTTCTAATATTTACATCAGCACCATTTGCAATCAAGCTTTGAGTTAAGTAAAGGTAATTATTTGCAACAGCAGTAAATAATGGTGTATTTCCTGTATTTTTATCCCTTGCATTTGGGTTTGCACCCATTTTAATAGCATTAACTGCACCATCTGTATCATTTTTAGCAGCTTTGTCAAACAAGGCAATAGATGCATCATCAAATGATTTCATATTCTGCCCTAGTATTCTTTGGAGTTGGGCAAATCCGTTATCTCTTGCTAAATCAAAGGCATTTTTATCTTCTTTATTTTTAATCTGAATATCTGGTTTATGTTTCAAAAGCTCTCTAACCATTGGAGTATCTCCAGATAATGTGGCAGTCATAAGCGGAGTATTGCCCAAAGGGTCTTTTGCATTAATATCAGCTCCTGCCTTTAAAAGGTCATTTGTAATATCTGTATTTCCCTGCTGCACTGTCATCATAAGCGGTGTATAACCTTTTCTGTTCTTTACATCAGGGTTTAAGCCTTTTGATAAAAGGCTTTGCAGTGTATATTTATTATTTTCAACAGATGCTTTCATAACAGCACCATCACCTTTGTTATCAACAACTGCTGGATTTGCACCTTTTTTCATTAAATTTTCAACTGTTTTTGTGTTGCCAGTTCTTGCAGCTATTAAAAGTGGTGTTTCTCCGTCACTATTTCTATCTTCCAGTTTTGCACCATTGTCTATTAATAAGTCAGTAACATAAGTATTAGGGGATGCTGCTGCATACATTAATGGAGTATTGCCTCCGTTATCTCTATCATTTACAGGAAGACCTGATTTTAACAGCTTGTTTACTGTGTCATAAAGACCATAGTTTGATGCAATATGTAAAGCAGACTGATTGTTTTTATTTTTATGTTTTGCATTTATCCCTTTATCAAGCAAAAGATTTGCAATATCTTCATCACCATTGCTAATAGCTGCAATCAATGCATTATCTAGAGTATCTGGGTTTAACTCATTTATATTAGCATTGTTATCCAAAAGTTTTAAAAGCCTGTCATATTGTCCGTTTGTAGCAGCAGTAATTAATGGTCTGTCTAGAACAACAGCATTTTTATTGATTTTATTAAATGTTTTATCGCCTTCAACTTTTGGAATATCTTTTGTTTCAGGATGATAAGAATAAATATTTTGTGACTGGTTTGCTAAATCTAAATCATTAAGTAATACAAGATGATTTAATTCTTCTTTATTATATAATGCTGAGGCATCAACAGCTATTATTTTAGTAAAGCCTTTATTATTTTTTCCGGGCAGCAGTTCCTTTAAAATAAAAGCATCCTGTGGAGTAAATTTATTTAAATATGTTCTTACATCATCCTGCGGCATTTCATATACACCGCCCCCTGCAAAATCAATAATTATACCAAAATCGGCACCATTTGAAGAAAGTGACTTGCTGCTGAAAGCATTCCAGCCGTTAATATCGTTATTAAGTATTACAGGAACAGAAGATGAGCCTATTTTTTCAAAGGTTAATGAAACATTTTTTTTATCCTGTGGAAGTCTAAAAAATACAGGCAGATTTACTTCTTTTTTATTTATTTTATATAAAAAAATTTCTTTAGATGCACCTTTTTGAGTAGAAGGGTCTTTAAATATATTGTTTTTATTAGCACAGCCTAATGCTGTTAAAATTATTGTAAGTATAATTAATATTCTGCGCATGCTCATAAACTCCTTACTGAATAATATGGTATAGTAAAGCAAGAAATATGCCATTATATAAAGTTAACTAATTTTAGTAAAATCTTATATAAAATTCAAGAATTACTTGTATAAAATTAATATTTAATATACATTATTATATATTAAGATGATTTTTGCGCGAAAGTTATCTTATAAAAATATCATATATAAGCTGAAAAACAGCGGTATATTTATGTATAATTCTTTTATATCATATTAGGAGCGAAATATGAGTATCGAAACAATCGGGCTTAGAGCCATCATTACAACTGACCCTCGTCCAAGAGATTATGTTAATAAAAATTTAGCAGTTGCAAAAGCACGCAGAGACTATTTTAGTGAAAGTCTTAAACTTTCTAAAATGGCATTAAATAAAAGAATAGAAATGGAAAGTGAAACAATAGCAGCTGTCAATAGAATAAATAAAAGTGGTAAATGGGCACCAGAGCCAAACCTTACATATCATAAGTCTCTAAAAATAGGCAGTGCATATTCAGCAATGGCTGGTGCTGCAAGACGGTTTGATATGACTGTATGATTTTTGTTGCAATTATATGAAATATGGCTATAATTATGTATAGTTAGGGTTGGAGGTGTATAAAAATGGGCCTTACTATTGCAAAAAAAATATTCATATCTATAGGAGCTATGCTTATATGCTCATTAATGAATGGTATTTATGCTGTTTATACAATAACTAAATCTGCAAATGATGCAGATGTAGTCGCTACAGATTTATCCCATGCAAATACTCTTATTTCAGAACTTAGTTATAATAATATGTTTCTCCAATATAGTGTTTTAAGGTATCAAATACATTCTTCTCAAGATAGATATGATAAAATATACGAATTAACAGAAAAGATAAGAAAAGATATTGCTTCTTATGAAGAATATGTTAATCTTCCAATGACAAAGGAATATTTGCCAAGAACTGTTGCTGAGTTTGGGGCATATAAAAGTACAATGCTGGGCTATCTAGACATTGCAGAAAATAATGTTTCTTTATTAAAAAATGTTAATGCTATGGAAACTGTTCTTTATGAAGAGATAGACAGTATTGTGAATTCAGTTTCAAAATCTCTGAATATGATTCCTAATAACAAAGATAATTTTGAAGCTGTAAATGCTCTTAAAGAAATAGATATTATTGCTTTTGCGGTTAAAAGCAACCTTGAAAAAACATCACTTTCAAGAAGTATTGAACCAATGAAGAATATTGCATCTATGGGTAGAGAAATTCAAAGGAATTTAAGGAATCTTCAATCTATTGCTTCCCCAAGGGAGCTTGTAAATGAAGTAAATAATATGGGACGCATTATTGCTAGTGCAGATAAGCATATAAAAGAAGTCGTTGAAATATATACTGCTATAGTAGAACTAGAGCAAAAGCGTATGGAACAGGCTTCTCAAGCTCAGGAAATAAATATAAAATTTAATGACTTTGTTACAGCAGGGGTAGAAAGAGCTTCTGGTGGTATCAGCACTTCATTACATCAAGCAAATGTAGTGATGGTAATTTTCTTCTTAATTATGGTTGCCATTTCAGTATTTTGCATAATATATTTACAGATAAGTGTTATAAGAGAGCTTCGTAAGTTTATTATCAGTGTTGGCAATTTAACATCAGGCGAGGGAGATTTAACTATTCGCATTAAAGCTGCCCATAAAGATGAATTAAATGAACTGGCGGAAAATTTTAATAAATTTATAGCAAATGTTCAGCATATTGTGCAGGAAGTTAAGGATGCATCAGATGATGTTGCAAGTGGTAATAATCAGCTGGCAGCAACTATGGAAGAACTTGCAACTACATTTAATTCTCAGTCAGAGCAAATTTCAAGCATAGTAAGTGATATGCAGAATATCAGCCATTCATCTGGAGAATCAGCTGCAAGCCTTTCTGAAGTCCTTGATATTATGCATGAATCTTCTGAACAAACAAATCGTGGTCAGGAGCAGCTTACAGTTGTAAAAAATTCCATTATGGAAATCCATGAAAAGTCAGATAATCTTTCAAGAACAATTGATGAGCTTTCTGAAAGTTCAAAGCAGATTGATGAAATATTAGTCGCTATTAATGATATTGCAAACCAAACAAATCTTTTAGCACTTAATGCTGCCATTGAGGCAGCAAGAGCTGGAGAAGCAGGAAGAGGCTTTGCAGTTGTTGCTGATGAAGTAAGAAAACTTGCGGAAAGAACAACAAAAGCTACAAGCGAAATTGAAACAATTATTACTACTTTGCAGCAGGAAACAGAAAAAGCATCTAATGAAATGAAAACATCTGGTGAAGCAGTTGCTTATGGTGTAGAAGTTATTGAAGAAACATCAAGATCTTTTGAGCATGTTGTAAATGGTGTAGTTAAAGCGGTAAATAATACAAATAATGTTGTAATGGGTGTAAGTGAGCAAAACTGTCTTATACAGGATGTAGATGATAAAACTCAAATAGTTGCCTCAGGTATAGAAGAAAGTAACTCTGCAGTTTCTGAAGTAGCATTAACTGTAAGTCATCTTCAGGAAAGAGCAGAACAGCTTAAAAATATTGTTAAACAGTTTAAATCATAAGGTTTAAATTAAGATTATAAAGTTATTAAAGGCTGCATATTTAGTAGTATGCAGCCTTTTTTATGTGCTGTATTTAATTTATCTATCATTAAATATATTATTGTATGGTAAGTAAAGATTTATAAATGTCACTTATATTAAATACATAAATATGTATAAATC
>CAMWVK010000018.1 GCA_947177675.1 uncultured Mucispirillum sp. | reverse complement strand
AAGTATTACATCAACAGCAGATCGTCTGTCAGTTGAAACTATTAAAAATTTATCACCTAACTCATAAATATCTCTGACTTTTCCTCTGCCTGCAAGTTTTAAATCAGGAAATTCTGTTTTCATTACTATATTCATACATTCACCTCGCAATTTATATTGATAATATTTTTCTCAATTAAAATCAAGAATTATAATTATATACACCACAATTTTTCTATATAAAAATACAAAAGTGAAAAAATATATTATATAAGATTAATTTTTATGGAAAAACATAAAATTATACAAAAAAAATTAACTCTTTACTTGAAATATAAAATAATTTGGTTTATATATAATTAATTATTTAAAAAGTGAGGTAAAATATGGCTCTTGATTCTATAGATATACAAATTTTGAATATGCTTATAGAAAATGGCAGAATATCATATACTGATATTGCTAAAGAAGTTGGTATGAAACCCCCTTCTGTTATTGACAGAATAAAGAAAATGGAAAGTGACGGTATAATTTATGACTATACTGCAAGAGTAGACTATCGCAAAATGGGTTTTGATATGGTTGCTTTTATTGGTGTTGTTATGGATAATCCTGTATATATTGATGATTTTGAAAATATTTTTAAAAATGTAGATGAAGATATAGTAGAATGTTACCATGTAACAGGTGATTTTACACTTCTTTTAAAAGTAATCACTAAAAATACTAATACGCTGGCAGGTATCATTCGTAAGTTAAGAGAGCTTCCAGGAGTTGCAAGCACAAATACAATATTAGTTTTTTCAACTATGGTTAACAGAGTTCATAAAATATAAAAGCTATGTATTCTATATCTGTTATTATTCCTGTATATAACAGGACTTTTTCAGTTAGAGATGCAGTAGAAAGTGTATTAATACAGTCAGTTAAGCCGTCAGAGATAATTGTTATTGATGACGGCTCTTCTTTTGATATGGTTTCATATCTAAAAAACTATATGCAGCATGTCCGCTTAATAAAATTAGATGAAAACAAGGGTGTTAGTTTTGCAAGAAACACTGGTATAAAAGCAGCACAAGGTGAATATATTGCTTTTCTAGATTCTGATGACTTATTTCTTCCTAAAAAACTTGAATATCAGATAAAGTATATGTCTGAAAATAATTTGCTGATAAGCCACACTGATGAATTTTGGTATAGAAAAGACAGGTGGGTAAATCAGGGAAAAAGTAATAAGAGATATGGTGGATATATTTTTGATAAAATACTTGATAAATGCAGAATAAGTCCTTCATCTTTAATAGTTCATAAATCAGTATTTGATGAGGCTGGATATTTTGATGAAAATTTAAAAGTATGCGAAGATTATGAAATATCTTTAAGATTTGCTCTAAAATATAAAATAGGATACTTAGAAAAAAAGCTTATTATAAAAAGAGCAGTTGAAGAAAACAGTTTAAGTGCTGATATTAAGCATATAGAGTATATAAGATATGAAATTTTAGAGAAATTGTATAGAGATATTAATAATTCTATTGATTTAAATTCAAAAAAAGCTATACTGAACGAAATAAAAAGAAAAAAACACATAATCAGTCCTTTTTTAACACTTCAATAAAAAGTGTCATATTTTAACAAAATATATTATAAAATCAATTTACATGCTAAAGTTTATTTAAAATAGTCATTTTTCATAATATTTTAATGTTTTAATACAGGAAAATCTTAAAATATTAAATGTATAGATATTATGTAGAGCAGCTTATAAAGAAAGAGAAAATAATTTTTATTGATAAATTATAATTTAATTCATATACTACATCTATGAAATAGATTTTCCAAAACAGTTAAATTAACTTTGAAGCAATTCTAATTTTCATTGTTATTCTAAAACAGGGGAGGTTTATATGAATAAGGAGTTCATTGCGAGTCTATTTGTGTCAAAGATTCATAATCTTATTGCAATGATTATGTGTCTTTTATTCTGTTTCCTGACTATGCAGGCTAATGCACAGGAACAGAATTTTCAAAAGCCTAGAACATTAGGCGAATATATTGAACAGGAAAAAACTCTGTTTGATGTATTAAAGAAAAAACATCCTATTTTTCAGTATGAAAAAGAGGGCCGCTTAGTTGGTAAACCAAAATTAAGCGACAGGTTGGAAGAGTTTTCTGAAATTAACGGCGGACCTGCTGTTGCTAAAAGAAACAATGTTGAATATACAGCAGTTACTTACAGACTTGCTTATGAAACAACATTAGACTATCCTAACAAATTTATCGGACCAGAAAAATGTGCAGAATGTCACCCTGCTCAATATGAACAGTGGAAAAAGTCAAGACATGCAAAAGTTGTTAGATTTCCAGAAGAACTTGATGAAGTTAATGGTGACCCAAAAAAGAAAATGTATGGCACAGAATCGTCTATTCTTCCAATGGGCATATATCCAGAAGATGTATTATTTGTACTTGGTACACCTAGAACTAAATATGGCTTTCTTGATAAATGGGTTGTCAGGGGAACATATCATGTAGAAGGGGGAAGACTAGGAGACAAAACAAGTAAAATAGTTGCAGGTGGTAACCAGTTTTCAAGACTATGGTCAGAACATTTAACACCAGAAATGACTAAAAAAATTGCTGCTTTTATACCAGACTTTCCAACTAAAATGGAAGATTTTGGTCCAAGCGGTTCAACTGTATGGGGAACAAACTCATATTCTGCTAAAAACAGAGAATCCTTTGGCTTTCAGCCTGGTTCAGCATATTGCGAAGTATGCCATACTTATAAATTTGATTTCAAAAGTATAGATGAATTCTATGATGCACTTGGTAACAGAGAAGAATTACGCAAACACACAATAAGTAAAGGTATTTCCTGCGAAGAATGTCACGGTGCAGGTGCTCACTTATATGGTGCAAGAGGTGCTGGTATGCCTTCTAACTGTGAAAGATGCCACCAGCGTTTTCAATACAATGAAGCAGATGCAAAAGCTAACCCAACAAAAGTATTTAACAGCTACTTTAAATCTTCATGCCCATCATGCGGAACAGAAGGTTCTCAGCTTTATAACTCTGTTCACTATGATAAAGGTATGAGATGTAATACATGCCATGACCCACATATGGTTACTAAAAATGACTGGAAAGATGAATATACTTTAACTGGTCTTAAAAAAGAATGTACAGACTGCCACAAAACACAAAAAGAATTCTTTAAACCAGGTGGAATACATGCAGAAGATAGATGCACAGCATGTCATATGCCTAACATGATGAGTTGCGAAAACTTTGGTGCAGTTCAATTCCCAGACCATGCACTTGCTGATAATGTTCGTGCATCACACATTTGGAATATTAAAGTAGATAAAACTGCTAAAACATTAAATCCACCTGAAGGTCAGCCAAGAAAAGCATCTACTAAAGGCTGGACTATTGCAAGAGATGAAAAAGGTCACTTTTTTGTAGACTTAATGTGGGCATGCGGCAGAACAAGTTTCAGCGATGTAAATATTGTTGGTCCTGGTGCAAGCGGATGTCACAGCCCAGTTCAATCTACTTTGCCTGATAAACTTAAATACTACAATCAGGAGCAGGTATATAATGATGTAATGAAATGGCAGCAGCCTGTAAAAGATAATTATGAAAAAATCAAATCAGGTATTAAAGCTATTGATAGAGGTTTAGCTGATAACACATTATTACCAGTTGATAAAAAAGCAGAAATCATACTGCTTACTAAACAAGCTCAGGAAATAGTAAATAAACTTGAAAAAGATGGCTCCTGGGGGGTTCATGGACCAGCTTATTCTAACAAAATAGTTAGCGAAGCATTAGTTTATATTCAACAGGCTCAAAATATCCTTAAAGCTAATTAATAGTTACTTTAAAGATTGTGTATAAGATTATGGTGCTTGAAGAATTAAATTTATTCAAGCACCTTAACTAGATAATGAGAGATTGTTATGAAGAAGATTAGGATAATTTTTTACCTGTTAATAGCAATGTGTCTGTCTGTAACAACTTATGCTAAAGCTGAAATGGGTGGATATGCCCATATAGAGGGCGTAAATCAAATAGGGCTGGCAGATGCGGAAAGCCAATTAAATGGTGAAAAAGCAACATTTGTTGATGTAAATTTTCAAGAAATGCGTGAAAGTATAGGCTATATCAACGGAGCTATTTTTGTAACTGATAAAAACTGGCTGCAGACTTTACCTAAAGATAAAAATACAACATTAATTTTTTACGGCTTAAACAGACTTTCTTATGAGCCAGGTGAAGCAGCATCACAGGCAATGCAGGCAGGATATAAAAATTCTTATGTTATGATAGATGGTGTTGAAGGCTGGATAACTTCAGGCAGACCTATTATTAAAAACCAGATAAAAAACTGGCAGAGTGCGCAGAATATTATAGAATTTACAGATGGCATACATAAAGATATTGTATTTGGTGAAGTTCCTGCATGCCGTAACTGTCATGGAACATATAATAAAAACATAGACAGAAGCAATATCAAAATAGATAATGCTGCAGATAAAATGCAGATAAACAGAAACTGTGTAAAATGTCATGATGATTTAGGCAATGCTTTTGAAGGCAGTGTGCATGATGTGAATTATAAAGCACTGCTTGATGGAACTCTGCTTTATTACAATACACCAGAACCGGGCAAAAAAGCACAGCCTTTATGTGTAGACTGTCATAAAACACATACAACAACATTAAAAGGTGTAGAGTCACCTAAAAAAGTCAGCTCAGAAAGCTGTACTCAGTGCCATGAGGGAAAAGGCAGTTTATATGAAGCCAGCTTCCATGGCAAAATGAATGTATTAAATACTGTTGGTCAGACTCCAACTATTGCATCATGTGCAGATTGTCATGGTGGTCACAATATATTTAAAAGTGATGATTTCCGCTCTATGTTATCACTTAGCAATAGAATAGAAACATGTGGAAAATGTCATGAAGGCTCTACAAAAAGCTTTGTAACATATATTGCCCATGCAGACCATAAAGATAGAGACAACCATCCTGTATTATACTGGGTAAATATTGGTATGATGACATTAGTTATTGCAGTATTTATATTCTTTGGAATACATACTATCCTGTGGGCTGTCCGTTTATTCTTAGTTAAACGAGCAAATCCAGAAGCATGGAAAATAGCAATGGCTGCAGTAAAAAATGATAAGAAAGGCTTAAAAAGATTTTCTCTGCTGCATAGAATACAGCATTTAGGTCTTGCAATATCATTTATGGGCTTATCACTTTCAGGTATGCCGCAGAAATTCTATGATGCACCATGGGCACATGCAGTTGCAGATTTTATAGGAGGTCCTATTAATTCAACTGTAATTCACCACTGGTTTGCATTACTTTTAGGTCTGCTTTTTGCAACACATGTAATTGATGTTGTAACAAACCTGTGGACAAAACGGGATGCTGTAAGAGATAAAGAAACAGGCAGGCTTTCTGGTAAACTGTTTATAAAAGCAGCTTTTGGACCAGATTCTCTTATACCAAACGCACAGGATTTTAGAGATATTAAAGCTAATTTTAAATGGTTCTTAGGTAAAGGTCCACGACCAGTATTTGACAGGTGGGCATACTGGGAAAAATTTGACTATTTAGCTGAAATCTGGGGAACATTTGTATTTGGTATAACAGGTTTAATCCTGCTGTTCCCAGTGCAGTCAGCAGCTATACTGCCGGGCTCAGCTGTCAATGTGGCTATTATATTCCACACTTATGAGGGTTTACTTGCAATGGCGTTTATTTTCTCCATTCACTTTTTTAACTCTCATTTCAGGCTGGATAAATTCCCTATGGATATGGTTATATTCCTTGGTAATGTTCCAGTTGAAGAAGCTCACCATGAAAGAGCTAAATGGATTGAAAGGCTTAAAGCTGAAGGCAGACTTAATGACATGGTAGAAGATGAAAAACCGGGACTTCGCACATTTATTGCTAAGTTTATTGGCTTCTCATTAATGGCATTAGGTTTAGCATTGTTAGTGCTTATTTTAATAGCATTGATACTGATGATATAGAATATAAGCAGTAAAGTAATTGAATAAATATCGCCAAGGTAGTTATATCTTGGCGATATTTTTATTAAATAAAATAGGAAATGATTTATGAAAAAAATATTGTTGTTTACTATTATTATTAGTGGGTTTTTATTTCAAACAGGTTTATGTGGCAGCATTGAAGTAACAAATGCTGTAATTTATGACACACCGCCAAAAGCAAAAAATGGTGGAGCATTTATGACAATTAAAAATTTAACTGATAAAGAAATGGTACTTATTGGTGCAGAAAATAATGCCAGCAGAGTAACAGAGCTTCATACCCACATAGAAGAAAATGGTATGAAAAAAATGGTTCAGATAAAAGAAATAAAAATTGCTCCAAAGTCTACAGCTGTCTTAAAAAGAGGCGGTGACCATATTATGCTTATTGATTTAAAAAAGCCTTTAAAATCAGGTGATACAGTTAACATTAAGCTTATTTTTTCTAATAATGAAACAGTTAATATTGATAATATAAAAGTAGTGAAACCATGAAAGCCTTTATACTACCTGTTGTTATAAGTATTTTCGTGGGAGCATTGGCTGCATTTATTTATATCAAGTCATCTACTGAAGATAGGACTGATGTTTCAAGAGAATATAATCTAGTTCCTTTAGAATGTAATTTAATGAAAAAAAAATGCACAAAAGAATTTAATGGTCAGACTGTAACTTTTGATATGTCGCCCCGCCCTGTTGAGATTATGGCAGAAACTATAATAAGTCTTGCAGGGCTGGATTATGATTTTTATGATGCAAAAATACGCATATTTGGATTAAATATGGATATGGGAACAATTATTGCTTCATTAGAAGAAAAAGATAATGTATATACTACTAAAGTAGCTTTGAGTGCCTGTCTTGTAGAAGATGTTATGAGATACAGGATAGCTGTTTATGATGGCAATGAGCCTACTGGTTTGTATATGGATTTTGATGTGCCAAGATAATATGCAGGAATAAATATGGAAAAGCAAAAAAAAATAAAAACAGCAGTTGTTACAGTTATATCATTACTTGCTGCATGTATAGTTTTTGGTGCAATAGTGTATTATAATGAGCAAAATAAATATAATTTTACAGGGCAGAGCTCACAGGGCAAGATTTCTTTAAGCGATTTAAAAGGACAAAATGTTGTTATATATTTTGGATACACATACTGCCCTGATGTATGCCCTATCACTCTTGAAACACTTAGCAAAGCAGTAGAAAGCTTGAAAGATTATAATATAACAGCAAAAGACTTACTTTTATTATATGTTACATTAGACCCTGCAAGAGATACACCAGAAGCACTTGATGAATATGCTGTATGGTTTTATCCAAATGGTATGGGTATCCGTTTTGAAGAAGCGGACCTGCAAAAAATAACAAAAATATATAATATAAAATATGAGATATTTCCAATGGAAGGCTCTGCTGTTGATTATTCAGTTGCACACAGTTCTGCCCTTTTCTTCTTTAATAAAGAAGGAAAACTTGTTGACAGGATAACAAACTTAACTGTTGATAATATGGCTGCTTCTATTAAAAAAGTAATGGGTATTAAATGAAAAAAATATTGATTATTTTATTGCTTGTTATTTTTGCTGCATGCAGCCAGCAGGAGCAGAAAAATATTATTATGCCAGTTGATAAAAGAAAACAGCAGGATACTGCAAAAGAATATATCAATATATTTATAAGTGATGATAATATATCTACAAAAGATAATAAAGGAAAAGACAGATTAAGTATCTTACTTTTTGGTGCAGATGGCTGTAGTGCCTGTGCAGCTATGACAAAAGCATTAACTGAAAAAGGCAGGCTCAGCAGTTTTGTAAAAGAAAACTATCTGCCGTATTACACAAACATCAGTAGAAAAGAAAGCTGGAATATTAACGGTAAAACTTTAAGTTTAGCAGAATTAAAAGAAAGATTTATGATTGTGGGAACACCTACAACTGTTATAATGTATGGTGATGAAATACTGCTGATATATCCAGGATATATTGCACAAAATAGAATGCTTGGCACTCTGCAGTTTTTTTTGGATACAAGTCTTTACTCTCTTGATAAAAATGTAATATCAGAAAGATTAAAAAAATATTATAAAGAGAAAAATATATAATATAGAGCAAAGGCTTTATATTAATAAATATATATAATTAGGAGTCAGTGTTTTATGAAGCTTGTTAAAATGTTTTGCTCAATATACACAACTATTGTGTTATTGGCAATTTATGCCATACTATGTGCAGCAGCTACATTTATAGAGGCAGATGCAGCATACGGCATACAGGCAGCTCAGGATATGATTTACCGCACAAATTTATTTAATATTGTGCATCTTCTTCTGCTGCTTAATCTTATTGCAGTTTTTGTATATAGAAAAGTATGGAAGTCAAAAAAATATTACAGCATAATACTGCATGTATCTTTTATAATTATTTTATTAGGTGCAGCACTAACAAGATTTTTTGGCTTTGAAGGTGTTGTTCATATTAGAGAGCATGAATCATCTAATGTTATCATTACAGATGAAGAGTATCTAAATATAAGAGTTGCTGTTGAAGATAATATTTACTATACAAATATTCCTGTTCGTTATAACAGTGTAACTCAAACAAAATTTCATGAAAAAATACCTTTAAATGATTCAGAACTGGAAATAAAATATAATTCTTATACTTCAGGTGATAAAAACACTCCACCTCGCATTAATGTTACAGCATCATATAATGGGGACAGCAAAACAATGAATTTACCGCAAAGCTACCTTGATGCAAATATAGGTGAAACATTTGAATTAGGTGGAATGTATTTTCAGCTTGTATGGGGTCCTGCAGAGATACCTGTTCCATTTAAAATATATCTAGAAGATTTTATTTTAACAAGGTATCCCGGCTCTAAAAGCCCATCTTCTTATAAATCAAAAATATTAGTTACAGATTATAAGGACAATTCCAGCTTTGGATATGAGATATTTATGAATAATGTATTAGATTATAAAGGATATAGATTTTTTCAGTCATCTTATGACCCCGATGAAATGGGAACAATTTTTAGTGTAAATAAAGACCCGGGTAAAATACCAACATATATTGGCTACTTTTTATTAACTGTTGGATTTATTCTTTGCTTCTTTGGCAAGGGAAGCAGAGTGTGGAGATTAAGCCATTATCTTAAAAAACAGAAATTATATGTATATTTTATAGCATTTTCATCATTTTTACTGCTGTCTGCATCAAACCTTTATGCTGCAGAAGATTTTACCCAAAAGGATAAATGGATAGAAGTTGCTTATGCGTCTAATATGGGGCAGAGTGATAATGCAACTGCAGATGAACATGCAGCACATGTGCCAGCACAGGAAGATATTGATACATTAGTAAAAAATATCTCTGAAAAAATGCAGGCTCATTCAGAAAAAGCAGGCAGACTGCTTGTGCAGGATATGCAGGGCAGAATAAAGCCTCTTGATACTCTTGCTATGGATATGGTGCATAAACTAATAAGAAAAGATGAATTTATGGGTATGAACCATGTGGAAATATTTTTAGGTATGATGATGTATTATGACTATTTTCAGCATATTAAAATGTTTTCAACAAGCTCTGAAGAATTAAGAGAAAAACTTGGCACTCCAAAAAATAAAAAATATGTATCATTTGCAGATGCTTATGATGAAAATGGGCAGTATAAACTTAAAGAATATATTGATGCAGCATATCAGTCAAACCCAGCACATAGAACAAAATTTCAAAAAGATTTAATTAAGTTTGATGAAAAGATGGGTATAGCATACTACATGTATACTGCACAGATGTTTTTAGTATTTCCAGATATTACAGGTGAAACAACAGGTTTTTTATCACCGGGTGTTGCAATGGCATCGTTTGATAAGGATAACACACTAAAAATACAGGATTTGCTGAAACAGTATTTTGAAGGTGTAGATAAAGGTTTAAAAGAAAACAACTGGCAGGATGCAGATAAATATTTAGGATTAATTAGTGAATTTCAAAGAACAAATGGTGCTAATCTTATACCTGTGGAAAGTCGTATAAGTGTTGAAATAATGATGAATAAATATAATCCATTTAAAAACTTAACTTATATTTATGTTTTACTTGGTATTATAATGTTTATCTTTGTGATTACTGCTATTATTAAAAATAAAGCGGTTAACAGCACAGCAGGCAGAATATTTAAAGGTATTACCATATTAGCAGTAGTTCTGCACACTGCAGCATTAATATGCAGGTGGTATATTGCAGGACATGCACCATGGAGCAATGCTTATGAATCTATGATATATATAGCATGGGCAGGAGCTTTGGCTGGTATTGTATTTTTCCAAAGGTCACTTTTAGCAATAGCTGCTACTAATTTTGTGGCAGGTATTACGCTGTTTGTTGCAAATCTTGGCTTTATGGACCCGCAAATCGGCACATTAGTTCCAGTATTAAAATCATACTGGCTGAATATCCATGTATCAGTTATTACAGCAAGTTACAGCTTTTTTGGCTTGTGTTTTGTGCTTGGTATTGTAAGTATGGTGCTTTTTATTTTAAGAAGTCCAAAAAGAGCACATATTGACCAAAGCATAATAAATGTGCACTGCATTAATGAAATCAGTATGATTTTAGGTTTAGGTCTGCTTACTATTGGAACTTTTTTAGGTGGTGTGTGGGCAAACGAAAGCTGGGGCAGATACTGGGGCTGGGACCCAAAAGAAACATGGTCACTTATTACTGTTACAGCATATACAATAATACTTCATGTAAGATTTGTTAGAAAGTTAAACAATCCTTATGTATTCAGTGTATTAAGCACACTTGGTTTCTATACAGTAATGATGACATATTTTGGTGTAAACTATTACTTAACAGGTATGCACTCTTATGCATCAGGTGAGCCTGTGCCAATACCAGCATTCTTATATGTAATGGCTGCACTGCATATTGCTTTAATTGCAGTATCTTTTATGAAAAGAAAACTAGATATGCCATCTCTTGCATCAGCTGAAACTGAAAAATAATAAACATATAAAATAATAATATATAGCCCTGCTTTATTGAATTGAGGCAGGGTTTTTTTATATATAAACTATTGTAATATTTGTATCCAAAAAAGTTCGCAATTTTTAATAAAATAGGCCATAAAAAAAGCCTTTCGTATAGAAAGGCTAAATGTGGTGTGAGTGAATACTCACTTATTACTGTATTCACCACAATATTTAATATGTTATATACTAAATATATTTTACTTCTATATTCTTGTCAAGGTAATTCATATTGCTTATTTAAAAAAAATCAAGTAACATTTCTTTATCATCTTTATAATGGGAGCGAGAATATGGCAGGAAATACATTAAAATATCGTTTAGGTCTTGATTTAGGAACAAATTCTATAGGCTGGTGTATGCTTAGGTTAAATAATGATAATGAGCCAAGTGCAGTTATTAAATCAGGTGTTAGAATATTTCATGACGGAAGAAATGAAAAAACAAAAGAGCCTTTAGCTGTTGTTCGCAGAAATGCCCGAAGTATTAGAAGAAATCTTGATAGAAAAATATCCCGTAGAAATCACTTATTAAATACATTAATAAAATACTGCCTGCTGCCACCAAATGAAACTAAAAGAAAAAAATTAGCAGTATTAAATCCATATAAATTAAGAAGCATAGCAGTAAATGAAAAAATAGAATTATTTGAGCTTGGAAGATTATTAATGCACCTTTCAAAACGCAGAGGATTTAAAAGCAACAGGAAAGTAGATAAAGAAGAAAGCAGCGGTAAAATTAAGCCAGCTATAGAAAGATTAAAAAATAAAATGCAGGAAACTGATAAAAAAACAGCTGGTGAGTATTTATATTTCCTTTTGCAGAATGGTCACTCTGTTAGAGCCCGTCTTGGTAAAATAGACGGCAGCAATGGATATGAAATATATTTGGACAGGTCTATTGTAGAAGAAGAATATAATATTATAATGAATGAACAGAAAAAATATCATAAAGAATTAACTGATGATATTATTAATGAGATATTTAATATAATTTTTTATCAGCGACCATTAAAGCCTCAGAAAGTGGGTAAATGCAGTCTGGGGCCAGAAGATACTAAGATGAAAAAAGCACATGTATTGGCACAAGATTTTATTTTGCTGCAAAAAGTGCAGGATTTACGAGTATTTGATGATAATCAATTAGAATTTAGAACATTAAGTGATGATGAAAAAGATATTATTAAAAGAGAATTACGAAAGAAAAAAGAAATATCTTATGAAAATATACGAAAATTATTAAAAAAATATTATGAAAATAGTAAATATGGTATGTTTTCCCATGAAACATTAGGTGGAAAATTGCAGGGCAATAAAACAAATGTTATCATGGCTAGTAAAGATGTTATAGGTGAAAGCTGGTATGATTTATCAACAGAAGTTCAGTATGAAATAA
>CAMWVK010000017.1 GCA_947177675.1 uncultured Mucispirillum sp. | reverse complement strand
GCTGACTTGTAATCAGCAGGTTGTGGGTTCAATTCCTATCACCAGCTTTTTATAAATGACCCGCCTAATATCAGGCGGTAAATTTTTACGGGGAGATACCCGAGTGGCCAAAGGGGGCGGGCTGTAAACCCGCTGGAATTTCCTTCGGAGGTTCGAATCCTCCTCTCCCCACCATCTTTGTTATGCGGGTGTAGCTCAGTTGGCTAGAGCATCAGCCTTCCAAGCTGAGGGTCGCGGGTTCGAATCCCGTCGCCCGCTTATCAATTAAAAGTATGCAGACTAAAAACGGAAAGGAACTGCCCGAATGGCTCAGTTGGTTAGAGTGCGTCCTTGGTAAGGACGAGGTCCCCGGTTCAATTCCGGGTTCGGGCTTTTAGTTGAATAAGCATTTATTATGCAAAAATGTATAATAATTTAAAAATATTTAAAAAATACTTGCATTATTTTTAATGTAAGTGTATAAGCATAAAAATTACCGCTCCAAATCGAGCGGGAGCCGGGAGCCTTATATGGTATGACGGCGCTAAAAAATAGAAGGTTTGGTTCAATGAGAGAAATTGTCATTCTTGCTTGCAGCGAATGTAAGCGTCGTAATTACACTACTACTAAAAATAAGAAAACTATGACTGGCAAACTTGAAATCAAAAAATACTGCAAGTTTGACAAAAAACACACTCTGCATAAAGAAACTAAATAGCAGATAATTGTTTTTATTTTTAGTGGTGTTACCACATTAAGATTCCTATTGTGGAATATGGTATAGGGCTGTTATTTTAATGCAGAGTTTATGCCAGCATATCTTTTGCAAAAGCAAAGATGTAAAATATGCTTTAACTGTCATTTTAATGACATAAAGCTTTAGATGATATAGACCAATAGCTCAATTGGCAGAGCACCGGTCTCCAAAACCGGGGGTTGGGGGTTCAAATCCCTCTTGGTCTGCCATCAGCTTTAAGAGAGGGCTTATTGTGAAAAGTTTTAATCCAGTATCATTTTACAATCAGGTCAGGGATGAGCTAAAAAAAGTCAACTGGCCTACAAAAGAAACTACTATATCAACCTCTATAGTTGTTGTAGTTGTAGTAGGCTTGATTACTGCTTATTTGGGAATAGTTGATGCGATAGTATCAAGACTTGCTGGGCAGATAATAGGTTAATTTTATGGCAAAACAATGGTATGTAGTTCACACATACTCTGGCTTTGAGAAGCATGTTAAAACTCTTTTAGAGAATAAAGTGCAGACTCAAGGGCTGGAGGAAGAAATTGGGGAAGTTTTAATTCCTACAGAAGATGTTGTAGAACTTAAAAATGGTAAACGCAAAGTTAGTAAGAAAAAAACATTTCCAGGTTATATATTAGTTAATATGGAAATGAATAAAAATTTATGGCATGTAGTTAAAAGCCTTCCAAAGGTTACAGGATTTATTGGCGGTGTTGACCCAGTGCCTATATCAGAAACAGATGTTAATGCAATGCTTGCTCTTGCAAAATCAGAAGCACCTCGTATTGCATCAACATATATTAAAAATGATGTGGTAGAAGTAATAGACGGACCATTTCAAGGTTTTGATGGTGTTGTTGATGAAGTTTCACCAGAAAAAGAAAAAGTACGCGTTATAGTCAGTATTTTCGGCCGTCAAACTCCTATTGAACTTGATTATTTACAGGTTAAGCGTAAAGATAAATAACCTGATGATTTTAAATTAAATTAGTCTTTAAGACGATAATTTTTAGAGGTGCCAAATGGCAAAGAAGGTATTAGGGCAGATTAAACTGCTGATTGCTGCTGGTAAAGCAAATCCTTCACCACCAGTAGGACCAGCACTTGGTCAGCGTGGTGTTAATATTATGGAGTTTTGTAAAGCATTTAATGCACAGACTCAAAATTTAGGTGATTCTTCTGTTCCTGTAATTATTACAGTATATGAAGACCGCAGCTTTACTTTTATTACTAAAATGCCACCTGCAACTGAGCTTATTAAAAAAGAAATGAAAGTTCAAAAAGGTTCTAGTAATGTAGGTAAAGCAAAACTTGGCGTTATATCTCGTGAGAGTTTAAAACGCGTTGCAGAAATTAAAATGCCTGATCTCAATACCAAAGATATGGACCAAGCTGTAAAAATTATAGCTGGCTCAGCTAAAAGTATGGGTTATGAGATTGAAGGCTAATGTAGAAAACTGGCAAGAGGAGCACGGAAATGTCCAGAAAAGGTAAAAAGTTCGCAGCAGCTTTTGGTTTAGTAGACCGCACTAAATTATATGATTTAGAAGAAGCTATTGCACTGTCACAAAAGGCAGCCTTTGCCAATTTCGACGAAAGTGTTGATGCTGCAGTTAAACTAGGTGTAGACCCGCGTCATTCTGACCAAATGGTTAGAGGTGCTGTAGTTCTCCCTAATGGAACAGGTAAAACTGTTCGTATTGCAGTATTTGCAAAAGGCGACAAGGCTAAGGAAGCTGAAGCAGCTGGCGCTGACATTGTTGGCGGCGATGAATTAGTCACTAAGGTTGAGGGTGGCTATATGGAATTTGATAAAGTTGTGGCAACTCCAGACATGATGGCTAAGGTGGGCAAACTTGGTAAAGTGTTAGGGCCACGCGGGCTTATGCCTAACCCTAAAGTAGGCACAGTTACAAATGATGTAACAAAAGCAGTTAAAGAATTAAAAGCTGGTATGGTGGAATTTAGAGTTGATAAAGCTGGTATTGTTCACGCACCTATCGGTAGAAAAAACTTTGAAACTAGCAAACTTGTTGAAAATATGAAAACTCTTGTTGATGCACTTGTAAAAGCAAAACCTGCATCAAGCAAAGGTATTTATTTAAGAGGCATCAATATTTCAACAACTATGGGTCCTGGTGTTAAAATTGACCCTAAAAATTTCTAATTAACTTTTTATAAGGTTAGTTAATTATTTATTGATTTATTACAATGAAAAAAAGCGGGTTGAAGAAACAGGTTCTGCCTTCAGTGTGCAGTATAAGTCCTGTGGAAACTTATCTTTATATATTCAACCGGCTCTGTAATTTATGAGGTGATTACCTTGAAAATGCGTAAAGAGCAGAAAATAGAACTTGTAAAAAGTATTACAGCTGAAATAAAAGAATCTGCTGGTGTGATTATCACTAACTACAAAGGTCTTACTTTTGACCAAATGGATGAAATCCGCAGAAGCTTTAAAGAAGCTGGTAATGACTACCGTGTTGTAAAAAACACACTTCTCAAAAAGGCGTTAAACGCTGATAATATTACTGAGATTGACTACACACTTGTAGAGCCCACTGCACTTGTAGTAGTTAAAGAAGACTTTGCTGCGGCTGCCAAATTAGCAAAAAAATATGCTAAAGATGCTGCAATGTCTAAATTTTTCGTTATTAAAGGTGGTTATTTTGACGGTATGGCACTTGACCAGAGCGGCATTGAAAAACTTGCTGACCTGCCATCCAGAGAAGAACTTTTAGCGAAAGCTCTCGGCAGCATGAACGCGCCGATTACGAATTTCGTGTCCGTGCTTGCGAATATTCCGCGCGGTCTCGTCCAGGTGCTTAATGCATTAAAAACTAAAAAAGAAAATGAACAGTAGTAAAATTGGAGGCTTAAAATGGCTGTAACTAAAGATCAAGTTTTAGAATTTTTAAAAAATATGTCTGTAATTGAACTTGCAGACTTCGTAAAAGAATTAGAAGATGTATTCGGTGTTTCTGCAGCTGCACCAGTAGCAGTAGCAGCAGCTCCAGCAGCAGGTGGTGCAGCTCCAGCTGCTGCTGAAAAAACTGAATTTGATGTTATTTTAACCAGCGGTGGTGCTCAAAAAGTGCAAGTTATTAAAGTAGTTCGTGAAATTACTGGCTTAGGCTTAAAAGAGGCTAAAGCGTTAGTTGATGAAGCACCAAAACCAGTTAAAGAAGGTGTTGCTAAAGCTGAAGCTGAAGAAATCGCTAAAAAACTTACAGAAGCAGGCGGTACAGCTGAAGTTAAATAATTAGCTTTAAAACTGCTAACTTATTGTAAATAAAACACTTTATGTGTTAAAATATTGAGAGGGGGTCGCTCTGTATGGGCTTCCCCCTGTTTTGCTCAAAAAATCACGAACCAGCGGTGGTGAGAAAAGGATGCTTAATACAAAAAAACCAATAGAGCGTATCAATTTTTCCAAGATTAAGAAAGTAATTGATATACCAGACCTTATAGAGGTTCAAAAACAATCTTATGCTGAATTTCTTCAACAGGATACACCTGTTGATAAACGCAAGTTTCAAGGCCTTGAAGAAGTTTTCCGTGAAATATTTCCTATAACAGATTTTAACGATACTTCTGTGCTTGAATATGTCAGCTATACTATTGAGAAAGCTAAATATACTCCACGGGAGTCTATTGATAGAAATACAAACTATGCTGCACCATTAAAAGTAAAAGTTCGCCTTTCTACTCATGATGTCAATGAAGAAACAGGTGAAAGAATTACTTTATCAGCAACTGAAAGTGATGTATATCTTTGCGATATTCCACTTATGACTGATAGAGGCACTTTTGTAATCAATGGTGTTGAAAGAGTAATTGTCAGCCAGCTGCACAGGTCTCCTGGTATCTTTTTTGAAGACTTAACTGCTGGTATAAGTGTTTCTGAAAAACACTTATATAGTGCTCGTATAATCCCATACAGAGGTTCTTGGCTTGATTTTGAATTTGATTCTAAGAATGTAATGTATGTACGAATTGATAAAAAGAAAAAAATCCCTGTAACAGTTTTGTTAAAAGCTTTAGGCTTAACTAATCAGGATATATTAGATACATATTACCAAAAAGATAAAATAACTATTGAAGATGGCAGATTTATTAGAGAGTTTAATAAAGACCATGTAATTACTGACCATAAACTTACTTTAGGTATTAAAGACCCTGCAACTGATGAATACATTGTTAAACCAAATGTATCTATCACAAAAGGTGCTTTTAAAAAAGTTATTAAATCAGGTCTTACAAAATATGAAATTGACCCAAAAGATTTGATAGATACATATTTAGCAGAAGATATTATAGATACTGCTAATGGTGAAGTGATTGCAGAATCTAATACAGCAGTAACAGAAGAACTTTTAGAACAGATTACAGGGCTTTCTGTAAAAGAATTTTCTATATTATTTATCAATAGACAAACTTCTGATGCAGCTATTAGAGATATTATGGCTATTGATAGAATCAAAACTAAAGAAGAAGCTTTAATAGAAATTTACAAAAAACTTCGTCCAGGTGAGCCTGCAACAGATGATACCGCAGCTACACAGTTTCATAACCTTTTCTTTAACCCTAAACGCTATGATTTATCTCGTGTTGGTCGCTTAAAAATCAATAAAAGGCTTAAAATTTCAGAAGAAACTGTTCCACTGGATAAAATAACTCTTTCAAAAGAAGATATTGTTGAAACTGTAAGAGTGCTTAATAATATCCGTCTTGGTGTTGAACATATAGATGATATTGACCATTTAGGCCACAGGCGTGTAAGAGCAGCAGGCGAACAGCTGCAAAACCATATACGAATAGGTCTTGCAAGAATGGAAAAAACTGTTAAAGAGCGTATGAGTATTCAGGATTTAGAAGACTCTACTCCACAGGACTTATTAAATGCAAAACCTCTTTCTGCATCAATTAAAGAGTTTTTTGGCAGTTATCAGCTTTCTCAATTTATGGACCAAAATAATCCATTATCTGAGATTACACATAAACGCCGTCTTTCTGCATTAGGTCCTGGCGGTTTGAACAGAGACAGAGCTGGTTTTGAGGTGCGTGATGTTCACACTTCTCACTATGGCAGAATATGCCCTATTGAAACACCAGAAGGTCCAAACATTGGTCTTATTACTTCTCTTACTACTTATGCTAAAATCAATGAATTTGGTTTTATTGAAACACCATATAGAAAAGTTGAAAATGGCAGAGTAACAGATGAAGTTGTATATATGTATGCACTGCAGGAAGAAGATTATTACATTGCACAGGCTAACTCGCCACTTGATGAAAACGGCTGCTTTTTAACAGATGATATAGCATGTCGTTATGCTGGTGAAAACTTAAATGCACCAAAAGAACAGGTGCAGTTGATGGATGTTGCTCCAATGCAGATTGTTTCAGTATCAACAGCTCTTATTCCTTTTTTAGAGCATGATGATGCTAACCGTGCATTAATGGGTTCAAACATGCAGCGTCAAGCAGTGCCATTAATCAGAACTGATGCTCCAATTGTTGGAACAGGTTTAGAAAGAAAAGTTGCTGTAGATTCAGGCTCTGCATTAATATCACTTCATGATGGTATAGTTGATTATGTAGATGCAGATACAATTATTATCCGCTATGTAAATGAAGATGGATCCTTTGGTATAGATGTTCATGATTTAGTTAAATACCGCCGTTCTAATCAGGATACCTGCATTAACTATAATGCTGGTGTTGTTCTTGGTCAGAAAGTTAAAAAAGGGGATACACTGGCAGACGGTGCATCTACAGACAGAGGAGAACTGGCTCTTGGCAGAAACATAGTTGTAGCATTTATGCCATGGATGGGCTACAATTATGAGGACTCTATTTTAGTTTCAGAAAAACTTGTTAAAGAAGATGCTTTCACTTCTATACATATAGAAGTATTTGAAATAGATGCAAGAGATACAAAACTTGGTGCAGAAGAAATCACTAGAGATATACCAAATGTTTCTGAAGAAGCTTTAAGAAACTTAGATGAGAGTGGTATAATCAGAATTGGTGCTAAAGTATCAGAAGGAGATATTCTTGTTGGTAAAGTAACACCAAAAGGTGAAACTCAGGCAACACCTGAAGAAAAACTTCTCCGTGCAATTTTTGGTGAAAAAGCAGGTGATGTTAAAGATGCATCATTAAGAGTGCCGCCTGGCATATCAGGAACAATCTTAGATGTTCAGGTTATGACTCGCCGTGATATTAACAAAGACCACAGAACTGAGTTAATAGAACAGCGTGAAGCAGGGCATATTGCTGCTGCATATACAAGAGAAGTTTCTGCTATTGAAAATGCGAGAAAAGACAGGATTATATCTCTGCTTATTGGCAAAACATTAAAATCAGACTGTGCAGGCTTAACAGCTGGAACAGTATTAACTGAAGAAAACCTTGCTTCAATAACTGCAAGGGAAATGGCAAAATTTGATATTGAAGGCAAAGTAGAATTTGATGCTGAATATGCTAAAGCTGATGCTGTATGCACACAAGGCAAAAAAGATGCTGAAGAAAAATTTCAAGATAAACGCAGAAAAATAGAAAAAGGCGATGAATTATCTGCTGGTGTATTAAAATCAGTTAGAGTATATGTTGCAATCCGCAGACGCTTATCTGTTGGTGATAAAATGGCAGGCCGCCATGGTAACAAAGGTATTGTTTCTCGTATATTACCAGAAGAAGATATGCCATACTTACCAGACGGCACACCAGTGGAAATAGTATTAAACCCACTTTCTGTGCCTTCTCGTATGAATATTGGACAGATTCTTGAAACACATTTAGGCTGGGCTGCTAAAAAGCTTGGTAAACATGTTGCAACAGAAGTTTTTAATGGTGCAAAAGAAGCAGATATTAAAAAAATGCTTACAGAAGCAGGTTTCCAAAGCGACGGTCAGACAATTTTATATGATGGAAGAACTGGTGAAAGATTTGATCAGGAAGTTACTGTCGGCGTAATGTATATGTTAAAACTGCACCACTTAGTAGATACAAAAATACATGCTCGCTCTACTGGTCCATATTCTCTTGTGACTCAGCAGCCGCTTGGTGGGAAAGCACAATTTGGTGGTCAAAGACTTGGAGAGATGGAGGTTTGGGCATTAGAGGCTTATGGTGCTGCAAATATATTACAGGAAATGCTGACTGTTAAATCAGATGATGTGGAAGGAAGAACAGCAGTATATGAATCTATTGTAAATGGTAACTTTAGCTTTACTCCAAATATGCCAGAGTCCTTTAATGTTCTTATTAAGGAGCTGCAAGGTCTTGTGCTTGATATTGAGCTGCTTACAGGCGATGAGCTTATTACAAACGAACAGCTTAACAATATAAGTGCTGGTATTAGAGATGAAGATATCCCTAGCAGCGATGATGTTGTTAGAAACATCAGTCTTGATTTAGATGCTGATGATGATGACGATGATGAACCTTTTGATGACAAAGGTGAATAGATTAGAATATCCTGCAAAAGTGGTATGCTGTGCAGCGAGTTTTGGCAAATGCTAATAAAGTTGTCGTTAATGAGGTAAATTTAATATTATGAAAAAAAGTATTAGAGAGAATAAAAGTTCAGTGTTTTTTGATGCTATACGCATAAAGATTGCATCTCCTGATAAAATATTAAGCTGGTCATCAGGGGAAGTAACTAAACCTGAAACAATCAACTACAGAACTTTCAAACCTGAAAGAGATGGTCTTTTCTGTGCTAAAATATTTGGTCCTGTAAAAGACTGGGAATGTTTGTGCGGTAAATATAAACGCATGAAACATAGAGGTATTGTCTGTGAAAAATGTGGTGTTGAAGTTATTCAGTCAAATGTCCGCCGTGTTCGTATGGGGCATATTGATTTAGCATCACCTGTATGTCATATTTGGTTTTTTAAAGGCACTCCATCCCGCATAGGCTCTATTCTTGATTTATCTATTAAAGATATTGAAAGAGTAGTTTATTTTGAGTCATACATTGTTACTGACCCAAAATCGTCTAATTTAAAAGAAAGGCAAATTTTAACAGATGAGCAGTATAGAAAAGCTGTTGAAGATTTTGGTGCAAATGGATTTGCAGCTAAAATCGGTGCAGAAGGTATAAAAGATTTACTGAAAAAAGTAGACCTTGATTTGCTTTTAATTGAACTAAAAAGTGAATTAAGAGAAACTAACAGTATGCAGAAACGCTTAAAACTTGCTAAAAGATTAAGAGTTGTGGAAGCATTTAGAAAATCAAACAACCGCCCAGAATGGATGGTGCTTGATGTTATTCCTGTTATACCACCAGAATTACGCCCACTTGTTCCACTTGACGGTGGCAGATTTGCTACAAGTGACTTAAACGACTTATACAGACGCGTTATAAACAGAAACAACCGTCTTAAAAAACTTATGGAGTTAAATGCACCTGAAATTATTATCCGTAACGAAAAAAGAATGCTTCAGGAAGCAGTAGATGCTCTTTTTGATAATGGTAGAAGAGGCAGAATAATCCGTTCAAGCAACAAACGCCCATTAAAATCATTATCTGATATGATTAAAGGTAAAAATGGTCGTTTCCGTCAAAACCTTTTAGGTAAAAGGGTTGACTATTCAGGTCGTTCAGTTATTGTTGCTGGTCCGCATTTAAAAATGCACCAGTGTGGTCTGCCTAAATTAATGGCATTAGAATTATTTAAACCATTTCTATATTATAAACTTGAAAAAGAAAGAGGCATTGCTTCTACAGTAAAGCAGGCAAAAAGAATGGTAGAAGAACGCAGACAGGAAGTATGGGATGTATTAGAAGAAGTAATCAAAGAACACCCTGTATTATTAAACCGTGCCCCTACACTGCACAGGCTTGGTATTCAGGCATTTGAGCCACAGTTAATTGAAGGTAAAGCTATACAGCTTCACCCACTTGTATGTACTGCATTTAATGCTGACTTTGACGGTGACCAAATGGCAGTTCATGTGCCATTATCATTTCAGGCACAGCTTGAAGCAAGAACACTTATGCTTTCTGCTTACAATATTTTATCACCTGCTAACGGTCAGCCCCTTGCTATTCCTACACAGGATATGGTTTTAGGGATTTACTATTTAACTTGTTCGTTAAAAAATGCTCTTGGCTGTGGCAAAGTATATTCTTCTCCAGAAGAAGTTATTATTGCTATTGACCATGGTAAATTAAGTCTGCAGGCAGAAATTAAAGTAAGAATTGATGGCAAAATGTATGATACATCTGCAGGTCGTGTAATTCTTTATGGTATTGTTCCTGAAGGTATTGATTTTGAGCAGGTAAACAAAGTTTTAGGTAAAAAAGAGTTAGGAAAGCTTGTTGACTATATTTATAAAAAATTAGGCAACTGGTATAGTGTAACATTTCTTGATAACTTAAAAGACTTAGGCTTTAAATATTCTACTATTGCAGGATACTCAATCTGTATAGATGATATGATTATCCCTAAAGAGAAAAGTGAGCTTATTGCAGAAGCTTATGGCAAAGTTCAGGAAATTGAAAGACATTATAGAGAAGAAGCTGCCCTTTCTAAAGGTGAGCGTTATAACCAGATAATTGATGTCTGGTCAAAAACTAACGAAAAAATTACTGATAAGCTTATTAAAACAATTGAAAATTTAGGCGGCGATGCTTCTAAAGAAAATAAAAGAGAAAAATACTACAATACTCTTTATGTTATGAGTGACTCTGGTGCAAGGGGTTCTAAAGCACAGATTGCTCAGCTTGCAGGCATGCGTGGTCTGATGGCTAAACCATCTGGTGAGATTATTGAAACACCTATTGACTCTAACTTCCGCGAAGGATTAACAATGAGCCAGTATTTTATTTCAACTCACGGTGCTCGTAAAGGTCTTGCTGATACTGCATTAAAAACAGCAAACTCTGGTTATCTCACTCGTCGTCTTGTTGATGTTGCTCAGGATTTAATTATTTATGAAGAAGACTGCGGCACTATTAAAGGTATTGAAGTGGGTCCATTATTTCAAGGTGCATCAGTTGTTGAAACACTTGGAGAAAGAATATATGGCAGATACACATTAGAAGATTTATTTGATTCATTAACTGATGAATTAATAGTAGAAGCAGATACTTTTATAGATGAAGAAGTTATTGAAAAAATAGAAAAAGCTGGTATTGATAAAGTAATGGTTCGTTCTGCATTAACATGCGACAGTGAATTTGGTATATGCAGAAAATGCTATGGTTTAGATTTAGCAACTCGTCGTATGATAGAGATAGGCGAAGCAGCAGGAACTATTGCAGCTCAGTCTATTGGTGAACCTGGAACACAGCTTACAATGAGAACATTCCACATTGGTGGAATTGCCTCAGCTGGTGGTATAGAATCATCTATGAGCTCAAGAATGGGCGGCACTGTTGCATTTGAGGGTATGAAAACTCTCCGTAACAGGAAAAATGAAATCGTTGTTCTAAACAGAAACGGCTCTGTTATGATTAAAGATTCAATAGGTCGTGTATTAGAAAAATATACTCCAGGATATGGCAGTGTTATTCGTGTAGAAGAAGAAGACACTGTTACAAAAGGTCAGCTCTTATTTGACTGGGACCCACATGTATCTGTTATTATGACAGAGTTTGCTGGAACAGTTGCTTATGGAGATTTAGTAGAAGGTGAAACATTAAAAGAAGAAGTAGACCAGACAACAAATATTTCTCAAAAAGTTGTTGTTGCTAACTCTAAAGAAAAACGCAGACCTCGTATCTCTATTAAAGATGCGGATAACAAAACAGTTTATCGTTATGAGTTAACACCTGGAACTATTATTTCTTATAATGAAGGTGATGAAGTATATCCTGGTGATATTATTGCGAAAATACCACGAGAAGCACAAAAAACTAAAGATATTACTGTCGGTCTTCCGCGTGTTGCTGAGCTTTTTGAAGCAAGGAAACCAAAAGACCCTGCAATTATTGCAGAAATTGACGGTATAGTTAAAATTGAAAATGCTGTTCGCGGTATGAAAAAACTTACTATTGAAAACGAAAATACTGGGGATAAAAAAGTCTACAGTATAAATACTATGCGTTATATTAATGCTCATGAGGGCGACTTTATTCGTGCTGGTGAAGCATTAATTGATGGTAACATTAATCCGCACGATATACTAGCTGTATTAGGTGAAGAAGCACTGGCTAAATACTTAGTTGATGAAATACAGATAGTGTATAGAAAATCAGGGGTTAGTATTAACGATAAACACATAGAAGTAATTGTTCGCCAAATGCTTAAAAAAGTTATTATTGAAGATGCTGGTGATTCTGATTTTATGCCAAACGAAGAAGTATATAAAAGTGAATTTAAAAAAGTTCAGCAGGAGCTTTTATCTGAAGGAAAAGAACCGCCAAAAGGCAGACCTATACTTCAAGGTATTACAAAAGCTGCACTTAATACAGAAAGCTTTATTTCTGCGGCATCATTTCAGGAAACAACAAGAGTTCTTACAGATGCAGCATGTTCTGGCAAAACAGATAAACTTCGCGGCTTAAAAGAAAATGTTATCATGGGTAAACTTATACCTGCGGGTACAGGCTCTAAACACATTATTGACGGTAAATATAAATTTATCAGTCAGGAAAATTAATATAATAAACTTTATATTGGGGGAGCAAAAATGCTCCCCTTTAATGTTTTAATAAGTTTGCAGTTTGTATTACAGAGTATAATTATATATGCAGTAAAATATATGATTTGAACTTATTGTTTATTCCGAAGTATTGCCTAAGAATCTTGTTTATATTGTAATTATATTGAAT
>CAMWVK010000016.1 GCA_947177675.1 uncultured Mucispirillum sp. | reverse complement strand
CCTTTACAGGGGGACATCAGGCTTTAAATAATGTTAATGTGGAAATCAAACGAGGTGAGTTTGTATATGTAATAGGTAAATCTGGTGCTGGCAAATCTACATTTTTAAGGCTTATATATGCAGATTTACTTCCAAGTCGTGGAGTTGTTTCTATTGAAGGCAGAGATATAAATTTAATAAGCAGAATAGAGGTTCCGTTTTTACGCCGTCAGATAGGTGTAATATTTCAGGACTATAAACTTTTAGAAAATGCTACTGTTTTTGATAATGTAAAATTAGGACTTGATATATTTTATATGAAACGCAGTGCTGCAAGGGAGCGTATCTGGCCGCTGCTTAAAAGAGTAGGCATATTTGAAAAGCGTGATGATGTTGTTAAAAACTTATCTGGTGGAGAAAAGCAGCGTGTAGCTATTGCAAGAGCATTAATTAATGACCCTAAAATTATTTTAGCAGATGAGCCGACTGGTAATCTTGACCAGGAAAATGCTGAAAATATTATGGCAGTATTAAGAGAATGTATAGATACTGGTGCAACAGTTATTATGGCTACTCATGATAAATTTTTACGGGAAAAATATCCTGCTCGTGAAATAGAGCTGGAAAAAGGCAAAGTTATAAGAGATGAGGTGAAAAATGAGCTCTAAATTAACTTATCTCTTTATGCGTGGTGTAATTAGATTTTTTTCTATACTTAGTAATAATTTTCTTTCATTTTTAACTCTTATTACTGTTATTTTTATGTATCATATTTTCTGGGTGGCAGGCACTGGAACAGCAGGTTTTTTAAACCATTTATCACAGGCTAATACAATAAGAGTATATCTTGCAAATAATAATGATATTATAGCTGAAGAAATTTTATCATCTATAAAAATGCTTGATAATGTAACAGATGCAAAATATTACAGCCAGAAAGATGCAAAGGCGTTTGCTGTGGCAAATGCTCCAAAAGCTGCCTCACTTAAAAGCTTTGCAGAAGAATTTTTTCCATCATTTATAGAAATTTATCCAAGTGACACATTAGAAGAAACTCTTGATAAAATAGTTGTAGAAGCAGGTCATATTAAAGGTGTAGATGAAGTAAGTTACGGAAAAGAATATATGGTAAAATTTAGAGCTATCGGCAGGGGTGCATGGCTTTTTATTACTGCTATGAGTGTGCTTTTTGCCCTTTCAGCTGTTTTTGTGGTATATAATACTGTAAAACTTTCACTATATAAATACAGAGAAGAAATTAAGCTTTATTCTCTTGTGGGAGCAACAAGGTCATTTATATCTGTGCCTTATTTGTTTGGTGCATTTTTCTTATCATTATTTGCATATATATGCAGTCTGGTTGTATTTACAGCAGCATTTATTCCTTTTAACAGCCGCATATTAGTGCAGGCAGGTATTAATATATATAATATCCCTGATATGAAATATTTCATATTATCATGTGTAACTGTATGTATAATAGGAGTATTTTCTGCAAAAGCAAGTGTTGTATCATTTTTAAAACAGGTATCATCTATCAATGAAGATTAAGTTTTTATTTACTTCTGTAATTTTTTTATTTTGTATTTTTTCTGTGCATGCTCAGAATGTATCATTAGAAGAAATAAACAGGAATATCCGTAGAGAAGAAGTTGAGCTTAAAAAGCTGCAGACAGAAAAAGTGAGTATTACAAAACAGATAAGTATATTATCTTCTAAAATATCAAACTATCGTATGCTTATTTCTGAACTTAATAAGGAAAAAAAAAGATGCGAAAGTAATATAAGCAGTATCCGCAGTAATATAGTGAAAGTTTCAAAGGAAATAGATGAAAATAAAAAGGATATTGCAAAAAGCAATATGTATGTAATAGATAATATGGGTTATTCAGATATTAAGATTATCACCACATCTGAAAAGCCTGAAGATACTGTTAAAATTCTTGAAATATTAGGAAAAGCAGGTATCAATTTAAGATTTAAAGTAGATAAGCTTAATAAAGATGTTAAAACCCTTAAAAATCTTAAAGTAGAGGAGGAAGCCAGAGTTTTGGAGCTTGCCTCATTAGAAGAAAGCAGAAATAGTGCAGTTAAAGAATTACAGGCAGAAAAAAACCGTTATAATTCTATGATAACTATGATTAAGCATGATGAAGCAGGCAGGAAAGAATATATTGAGCTTTTAAAATTTCAAAGAAAGGAGCTTGATGACCAGATAAGACTGCAGGCAGAAAAAGATGCAAATGCTGTCCCTGTTTCTCAGCGGGAAAATAATTCAGGCATTAATCAAGGCAGAATAAAAACTTTTGGCGAAGATAAGCCTGTTACAACAGATATGGCAGATGATTCTCCATTTGGCAGACTTGTAAAAAAACTGCCGTTTCCTGTTAATGGCAGGATAATAGAGCAGTATGGCGAACATATTATGGAAGATGCTGGCATTAAGATAATGCATAAAGGTATAAAAATATCTCCAGACAGCACTACTCAGGCAAAATCTGTAGCAGAAGGCAGGGTTATTTTTGCAGATAATGTAAAGAATTTTAATAATCTTGTAATTATTGACCATGGTTCATCATATTATACAGTTTATGGAAATATGGATACTCTGCTTGTAGAAAGTGGCAAAAAAGTCCGTCAGGGCGATGTTCTGGGGGATATTATAGTAGATCCTGCAGTAGATGGTCAATATCTTTACTTTGAGCTTAGGAAAAAAGAACAGGCATTAAATCCTAACTTATGGTTTAAAAAAGGTTGATATATCTTGAAAATAGTTTATATAATATAAGTTGAATTTTTAAATTGGAGTTATATATGAACATTATCCAAAAAGTTTTATTTATAGTAGTCCCTGTAGTATTTATTTCATTTGCTGTTATACAGTTAAGCAGTAACGGCACAAACAGTGAAGCATTTGCAGCAAACAGTAATGATACAGGTATAAATAATTTATTTGCACAAGTATCTTCAAAAGGTAAATATAATCCAGATGACCAGTATCAGGCTCTTGAAACATTTATGGGAGTTCTTGATTTAGTTGATAAACATTATGTAGAGCAGATAGATAAAAAAGAGGCAATTTATGGTGCGATAAAAGGTATGCTTGAAGAATTAGACCCACATTCTTCTTTTATGACACCAGAAGAGTTCAGCAGTTTTCAGCAAAGCACAAGTGGTTCTTTTGGCGGTTTAGGCATAACTATTACTATGAAAAATGATTTATTAACAGTAATGAGTGCAATAGAGGACACTCCAGCATGGCAGGCAGGTATTAAAGGCGGTGATGTTATTGCATTAATTAATGGTGAGCCTACTGCAAATATGACTTTAGATGAAGCTGTTAAAAAAATGCGTGGTAAATCTGGCTCTAAAATTAAGCTTACTATTACAAGAAAAGGCGAAAACAAGCCTATTGATTTAACTCTTACAAGAGCAATCATTAAGATAAAATCAGTAAAATATGAAATGATTGATAAAACACTTGGTTACATCAGGCTTACACAGTTTCAGGAAAATTCATACAGAGAAATGACGGAGGCAGTTAAAGCATTAACTAATTCTGGAGCAAAGGGTTTAGTCCTTGATTTAAGAAATAATGGCGGCGGTCTTTTAAACGAAGCCATATCTATTGCAAGTATCTTTTTACCTGTAAACCAGACAGTAGTTTTTACAAGAGAAAGAGATAAACAGGAAAAACATTATAAAACAGAATCAGTTAATTTTTCAAACAGAACTATTCCTATGGTTATAATAGTTAATGAATGGTCAGCTTCAGCTAGTGAGATAATCGCTGGTTCTATGCAGGATTATAAAAGAGCAGTAATTGTTGGCAAATCTACTTTTGGAAAAGGCAGTGTTCAGTCTATTGTTCCACTTTCAGACGGTTCAGCTGTCCGCCTTACAACATCAAGATATTATACACCTGCGGCACGCTCTATTCAAGGGGTAGGTATCAAACCTGATGTGGAAGTAGAGCCGGGTATAATTGAATATAATTCTGATTATTATGTTATAAAAGAAAAGGATTTATCAGGTCATTTAAAAGGCGAAAATGAAAAAGATAACAGCAGTGCAGCTGTAGATGATGCAATAAAAAGAGCATCACAGGTGCTGCCTTTAAATGATGATTTACAATATATATCAGCAGTTCAAGTATTAAAAGGTATGTTAGTATATGGCAGCTCGTCAAACAAATAAGAGACCTGCGGGCAGAAAAACTACTGCCCGTAAAAAAACATCAAAATCTAAATCAGCAGGGAGCGGTGTATTTTTAGGCATTGGTCTTATTGTTGTGCTTATTGCTTTAATCTCTTTCAGCATTATGAGTATTACTGGCTCTAAAGAAAAAGAAGAGCCTAAAACAGTAACAGTTATCCCTGCACAGAAAAAAGAAACAGCAGAGAAAAAAGAGCAGAAAGAACAGAAACAGCAGGTTGCAAAAACTGTTCCTATACCTAAAAAAGAGCCTGTGAAAAAAGAAGAGCCTAAAAAGGAAAAAGAGCAGGCAGCAGTTAGCCATGATGATATAACAGATTTAATTCGCCTTGTGCTTTATGACCATGAGATAAGCCGCTCATCTGTTAAAGAGCGTCAGTCAAAAACAAGCACAGGCAAACAAATAACATATTTTGATATTATATGTGATGAAAATATGCAGAGTGGTATAAATTCAGCTATAAGCTCTATACTTAGAAAACACGGCTATAAAGTGGAATCTGCTCAAAATAAAGTAGTGGGCAGCAGTAAAAAAGATGAGTTTAATATTGTATTAAAAGCACCTAAAAAAGAGCCATTGAAAAAAGAAGAGCCTAAAAAGGAAGAAGTTGTAAAACAGGAAGAAAAGAAAAAGCCTGTAAAAGAAAAACAGCAGGTGGCAGAATCATCAAAATATCCACCACTTCCACCTTATTCTAAAAAGCGGGTTGAGTTTGCAATACTTCTTGATGATGGCGGAAATAGTGCAGAGCTTGCAAAAGAATATGCAGATATAAAATATCCTGTTGCAGTTGCAGTTCTGCCCCATTTAGAGCACAGCAGATATACTGCCAATATAGCAAAAAAAGCAGGAAAAACGGTATTTCTTCATTTTCCAATGGCACCCAAAAGCTACCCAAATACTGACCCGGGCAGGGGTGCAGTGCTTCCAAATATGCCGGAGATTTTAATTGCTGGTGTTGTAAAAGAAAATTTTGAAAGTTTAGGTGTTAAAGTAGATGGCTTTAATAACCACATGGGTTCAGCTGTTACAGAAGATGCTTATAAAATGTCACAAATCCTAAATGCTTCTAAACAGTATGTAAACAGATTTGTAGACAGCCGCACAACAGCTCAAACAAAAGCTTATGAAGAATGCAGGAAAGCTGGATATAAATGCGGTGAGAACAGGTTATTTTTAGATAATGATAACAGTGTGGAAGCAATACTTGCAAAGATTTATGAAGCAGCAGAAAAGGCAAGAGATAATGGCAGTATTATATCTATTGGTCATGTTCGTCCAAATACATTAGCTGCCTTAAAAATAGCTCTGCCACAGCTTGAAAAATTAAACTATCATATAGTTGATATTAAAAAGCTTACTAATTAAAGGTTGTTATGATTGTTTTAGGTATAGAATCATCATGTGATGAAACATCTATTGCAGTATATTCTTCTGATAAAGGCACATTATGCAGTAAAACTTTTTCTCAGGCAGATATACATGCAGCATTTGGCGGAGTTATTCCAGAAGTAGCTTCCCGCAACCATATTCAGAAAATTGAGCCTTTATATCATGCAGTAATAGAAGAATCTTCCATTACAGGTATGGATTTAGATATTATAGGTGTTACAAATGCACCTGGTCTTATTGGTGCATTATTTGTAGGTGTTTCTTTTGCTAAGGGACTTGGCTATGCACTACATAAACCAGTTGTGCCAGTTCATCATTTAGCAGCACATATTCTAGCAGCAGAGCTTTCATATCCAGATTTAAACCCACCATATACAGCATTAATAGTTTCTGGCGGTCATACTCATATTTTTGATGTAGATGAGGCATTAAATTTTACACTTATTGGCAGAACAATAGATGATGCAGCAGGTGAAGTTTTTGATAAAATTGCAAAAGTTATGGGTGGTCCATACCCCGGTGGTATATTTATACAAAATTTGGCAGAAAAAGGTGATAGAAATGTAGTAAAATTTCCTAAAGCCTTTAAAGGAGAAATCAAGTTTAGTTTCAGTGGCTTAAAAACTGCCGTTATTAACACTATACAGAAAGAGCAGTTTTCTCATGAAGATATTGCAGCATCATTTCAATGGACAGTAGCATCAACATTAGCAGATAAAACATTTCAGGCAGCATCTCTTTTTAAAAGGGATAAAATAGTTGTAGGCGGCGGCGTTGCTGCAAATCAGGAAATAAGGCGTGTATTTAATGAAAGAGCGGGAAATATTAAAAATGTAAGTGTATATTTTCCAGAGCCTGCAAGGTGCACAGATAATGGTGAAATGATAGCCTATACAGCATACAGGTTTTATAAATTCAGAAATTTTTTAAACTATAAGGGCAGTGCCTATGATACAAAGCATAGTATTGGTTTATTATAATGTCAGATTTTTTTAAAGAAAACTTATTAAAAAATGACCTGCTGGCAGCACCGCTGGCAGGTTATTCCCATTTACCTTATAGAAGAATACTTCGTAAATTTTTTAAGGGTATAATATATTCAGAAATGATTTCTGTAGAAGGGCTTGCAAGAAGAAATAAGGAAACAATGGAATACCTTGATAGAATAGAAACAGATACTCCACTTGTATTTCAAATTTTTGGGGGTAAGCCAGAAAATTATGCAGAAGCAGTGCGTGTAGCAGAAAATGAATGTCAGGTAGATGCTTTTGATGTAAATATGGGCTGTCCTGTAAAAAAAGTAATAAAGGCGGGGGGAGGCTGTTCACTGCTTGGAGATTTAGGCAGAATAAAGGCTGTAGTTTCAAATATCAGAAATGCAACAGAAAAGCCTTTTTCTATTAAAATACGCATAGGACTTGAGCAGAAAAATCTTGTATATAAAGAGATTTTAAAAATAGCAGAAAATGAAGGTGTTAATGCGTTAGTTGTTCACGGCAGAACAAAACGAGATATGTTTGGAGGCACAGTCCGCCTTGATATACTGCAGGAAATAGCAGATATGGCACAAATCACTATTATTGGCAATGGTGGTGTGGCAGGTTATGATACATATAAAGAAATGAAAGCAACAGGTGTTGATGGCATTATGCTTGGAAGAAGTATGATGAAAGCACCATGGGTATTTAAAGCTATAGAAGATAAATGCAGTGATGCAGATTTATATAATTATTTAGCTCCAAATGAAATTGGTACTTTATTAACAGAACTTTGGGGTTATATGTTAGAGCATGCATTAGGCAGAGGGATGAAAGAAACCCATTATATGCATATATTAAAAAAGTTTGCTGTATGGTTTTGCAAAGGGTTTGAAATGGCAGCAGATTTTAGAACAAATATATATAAAACTAACAGCATAGATGAAGTACTTGTATTAATAAGAAAGTTTTACAACTGTTAATATAGATGAATATAATATAACAAAGTAAAGTTATGTATTTTTTAATCTCTTAAAAATGGCAGGAATTTAAATTTTCTTTCAGGTAAAGGCTCGTCTTGATTATTTTGCTCATGGTTATTTGTAACATCATTTCTTTGGTTATCCAGTGCAGAATATGGTGGAGTGCTTTGAGTGTTTTCTTCTACTGGAGCAACAGGAACAGTAGTAACTGGTGCTAATACAGCTGGTTTATTAATATTATCAGTAACTGCATTAGGGTTTATAGATACAGCATCAACTGCAAGTCTGAAACCAAGACCTGCATATCTTAAAGAAGTTCTTTCATCTTTTACAACTTTTCTCATTTCTTTAGGACCGTCACTAAATCCGCCGCCAGCAACAGCAAGGCTTGCAGCACCAAGCAGATTAGCACATGTATTAGTCCTGTCGCTTTCTGAGTTACAGAGCCATTCTTTTACATTGCCAAATAAATCATAATAACCTTTGCTGTTAGCTGCAAATGAGCCGACAGGTGCAGTATTAGGAAATTTATCATCACATTCAAAATAAGCATTGCCAAATCGGTTTACTGTATTAGATGAAATATCATAAAAATTAGCATAAGAGCATACATCATCTCTATTAATTTTTATTTCTCCAACTGCTTCTTTCCATTCAGCAACTGTTGGAAGCCTGTAATTAGACTGTGTTGCTGCATTTAATGTATTTAAAAACTTCTGAATATCACCAATAGAAACAGATTCTACGGGATAAGAGCCGCCTTTATTAAAATAAAATGGAGCTGTATTCATTACTTTATACCACTGTTCTTGAGTCACTTCATAAACAGCTAAAAAAGTTTTATTATTAAGTTTTTTAAACTCAATACCAGAGTAGCTGTCTACAAAGGAAAGCTTATCAAAAGCAGCAGCATATAACGGCATAACAATAAGACAAAGTAATATTAGCAATTTTTTAATCAAAACAATTCACCGTAATAAATACTATCCATAATATATTATAATAGGAGTTATTATATATTTTAATAAGTATATTATCAAGTAAAAATATTTTATATCATCCTTATTTTTAAAAAAAATGCGTATAGTTTATTGAAATATTAGAAATACATTTTCAATATTGCAAAATCAGGATATATATTATTAGTTTTGTTTCTAAATTTAACAGCCTTTTTATGCTATTTTATTCTCTTAATGCTTAATTTCCTTATCTTTTTTGGACATAACGGACACTCTGATTATTTTTTCTTGTATATATTAACTATACAGCATACGCAGAATAAAATATTTAAGGAAATATAATGAATAAAAAATATAAAACACATAAAGATTTAGAAAAAATGGCAGAAAGCTATTTTGCAGAACAGGAAGAGCAGAATAAGCCCTGCTCTATAGCTGGTATATCATATTACATGGGGTTTGCGGATAAAAGCGAATTTTTAGAGCTTGAAAAAAAACCAGAATTTGCACCAGTTATTAACCGTATTAAACTTAGAATGGAAAGTCAGGCGATTGATATGCTTACAGATAAAAGTTATGCAACAACTGGTGTTATATTTAACTTAAAATGCAGTTTTGGTTATAGTGATAAGGTAAGTGCTGGCAAAGATGATATGGCAGAGCTTATGCAGAATGCTAGAAAGCTGATAGATGAGGCTCAGTCAGATGAGTAAAAAGCATGCAACACCTGCTGCAGCTTATGATTTAGCATATATTTTAGCCTGCACAGAAAGCGACCCGCTTTTATTTGTGCAGGCAGCTTTCCCATGGGGTAAAGATGAGCTTAAAAATCACAGCATACTAGACTGGCAGAAAGATGTGCTGATAAATTTAAGAAACGGCATAATCAGTTTAAGTGAAGCGGTGCAGATAGCGGTATCATCTGGTCATGGAATAGGAAAAAGTGCTCTTGTTTCATGGCTTACTCTCTGGGCATTATCAACTAAACCTAACACAAAGGGGGTAATCACTGCAAATACAGAGCATCAGCTGAAAAGCAAAACATGGGCAGAGCTTGCAAAATGGCACAGGCTTTCTATTGTGGAAAGTATGTTTGAAGTAAGCAAAACTGCCATATTTTCCAGTGATGAAAGGTATGAAAAAACATGGCGGATAGATGCAGTCCCATGGAGCAAGCACAGACCAGAAGCCTTCGCAGGACTGCATAATCAGGGTGGTAGAATATTAATCATATTTGATGAGGCATCAGCTATACCTGCCTGCATTTGGGAAGTAGCAGAGGGGGCATTAACAGATAAAGACACACAAATCTTTTTTGTATGTTTTGGCAACCCAACAAGAAGTGATGGCAGATTTTATGAATGTTTTGGCAGGTTTAGGCACAGGTGGATTACTAAAAAAGTAGACAGCCGAACAGTGCCTATTACAGATAAAAGGCAGATAAATAAGTGGGTGGAAGATTATGGTTTAGACAGCGATTTTGTAAAAGTAAGAGTGCTTGGCGAGTTTCCGTCTGGTGGCAGTGCATCTTTAATTAAGCGGGATGATATTACAGCGGCAGCAGAAAGAAATATAGAAGAAAGCATATATATTCATGCTCCAAGGATATTAGGTGTAGATGTGGCAAGGTTTGGTGAAGATAAAACAGTAATAGCAAGGCGTCAGGGCTTAAAGCTATATGATTTGAAAAAATACTCATCACTTGATACACTTGAAGTATCTGATGCAGTAATCAGGGAGATAAATGATTTTAAGCCTGATGGTGTATTTATAGATATGGGTGGAGTAGGTGCAGGTGTATATGACAGGCTTAAATGGATGGGCTATAATGTAACGGGAATAGATTTTGCAGGCAGACCAGAAAGAAAGGATAAATATATTAATAAAAGGGCTGAAATGTGGTGTTTAATGGCAGACTGGCTTAAAATGGCAGATATTCCTCATGATACAGATTTAAAAGAAGATTTAGCAGGACCAGAATATTATTTCAGGGGCGATAATGCACAAATTCTTTTAGAGAAAAAGCAGGATATGAAAAAACGGGGGCTTGCAAGTCCAGATTGTGCAGATGCTCTTGCATTAACATTTGCAGGAAATGTGCGTGCAGATAAAAGGCAGCTGCCTTCAGTTATGTTAAGGTAATTAAGGTATAAGGTTATGAAAGTAAAATTAGAAGATAAAGATATTTTAGAGATTATAAAAAAGGATAAAGAGCAGGCTTTAAGTTACTATAACCAGCATTTAAAGCCTAAATTTAAAAAATATTATGAGCTTTATAATGGTGAAAAGATAGATACAAAAAAATACAGAATGCCTGAAAGTTCATTTATCAGCCGTGATGTGCTGGTAACAATAAGGGCTTTAATGCCAGATATAAACAAGCTGCTTTTTTCATCTAACCCTGTGGAAGTTACGGCAAGAAGTGGGGAAGATGAAGAAAAGGCAGCAAAAATGCAGGCTTTGTTAAATTATCAGATAACAGCACAAAACCCATACCATACTATATTTACACGGCTTATTACAAATGCACTTATAACAGGCTGTGCAGCCTTAAAAGTATTATGGATAAAAGAGTATGGGGAAAAAGAAATTGATGAGATAGTATCATATAGCAAAATGCAGTCATTAATTGAAGCAGGCTTTGATGTAATATCAAGCCCAGTATATATACAGGGTATAGAAAAATACAGAGTCCAATATAAAGCATCATATATCAGCAAAAATCAGCCTGTTTTTGAAGTGCTGCCTTATAGTGAATTTTTATTTGATGCAAGTGCATTATCTTTGCAGGAAGCAGATTATGTAATACATAGAAAGCTTGTAAATTATGATTATTTAATCCGCAGGCAGAAAGAGGGAGTATATAAAAATATCTCAAAAATAAAAGACAGCGTTTTTACTTATGAAGATGATGATGTAAATAAATCACAGTATTCATCTTATTGTAATAAAAATAAGGCAAGAAAGCTTTATATGCTTAATGAATACTGGGGCAGGATAGATATTGATAATGACGGATTACTAGAAGATGTTGTGATAACTTACTGTGGTAATCAAATATTATCAATAGAAGAAAATACTTATTCAATGTATCCTTTTTTTGTGTTTGCACCTTTTTTATCAATGGACAGCATAGCAGGCAGAGGGCTTGCTGAGCTTTCTGAAAATACCCAGATAATTAAGACTGCATTAATAAGGGAGATATTAGAAAATACAAGGCGGAATAATAACAGAAAGATTTTTTATAAAGTAGATGATTTGCTTAATCCATCCCAAATGGTAACAAGTGAGCAGTATGTGGCAGTGCGGGATAGTGCAGATATTAATAATATATTTGCCCCAGAGCCTTTTGAGGTAATAAGTGAGAACTCATTTTCATTAGTGGAATATTTTGATAAGGAAAATCAAAAGATAACAGGTGTAAGTGAAATGAAACATGGCTTGAAACAATCTGTTGAAAGTCAGACAGCAACGGAAGCAGTGATAAAGTATGAATCAGCTGCCTCACAGGTGCAGGCTGTTGTTTTAAATTTTGCTGAAACTTTAAAAGAAACATACAGGTTTTTAGTATATCAGAATCAAAGATTTATGGATAATGTTCAGGTTGTCCGCCTTTTAAATGACACAATAGAAATAAATCCGCAGGATATAAAGGATATAGATTTTGATTTAAATATATCTCAAGCCTTATCAAGCGGACGGGAAGATACAAGACGCAGAGCGTTAAATAATGCACTTGCTATGATGATAGAAATAGGTGAGCCTAGGAATTTAACAGACAATATGCGTATAAGAAACTTGATGGCAAAAATATTAGAAGAAAGTGGGTTGAAAGATACAGAAAATTATCTAGTAAGTGCAGACAGGCTTAGAGAGCAGGTGCAAAGTGGACAATATTCTTAAAAGCCGTATAAAAAAAGGCGAAAAAGCTCTACTTGCAGCAGAATATCTTTTACCGCTTTTAAAAACTTATGAAAAAGAGATATTACTGTTTTTAGAAAAGGGTGAAAATATAAGAAAACTGCATGGTATGGCTTATATAATAAAGAAAATAGATGATGATATAAAGCGAGACATTTCTCATGGAGAAGATGCAAAAAAAATACTGATAAATAAATCATTTAATAAGGAGTAAAAAAAATGAATGAAAATATAAAAGATAAAGAAACAAACAGTATAAATATACAG
>CAMWVK010000015.1 GCA_947177675.1 uncultured Mucispirillum sp. | reverse complement strand
GCGAGGAGGTATGGAAACCTAGGGCAATGGAAATATCTTAAAATATATAAAGATATTTATTCATTTAAAAATATTATAAAAAGAACACCAAAAGCAAAAAGCCAGTGGATACCATATTATCTTTTTAATGTGTTTTATAGAAAATATGGCAGGTTCACTGACTTAATATGCAGAATTATAGGTTATAAAAGAGCTGGTAAAATAGCAGCATTCCTATCTTATCACACTAGATGAAATAAAATATTTTATCTAAAAATTGAATAAATTATACACCACTTTTACTTTTGCTTATGCCGCAGGTAAAAAAAAATAATTTACACATTATTATATTTTGCATCAAATGATTCATCACTTGATACTAAAAGCACAATAAAATGAATAAATGCTATAACTGACGGAATAAATGTCCAGCAAAAAAGTATGGAAAGCACTCCATACATAGTCCTGCCTAAATAAAACCACTGTATACCAATACCGCCTAACAAAAATGCCAGTATGGCAGCAACAAATCTGTTTCTTCCAGAACCTGCTGCCTGTAATTGTTTTAATTGAACTCCACAGTTCGGGCAGACAACTGCATTGGCAGAAACCTCCCTGCCGCATTCCGAACAATATTTAATATTATTACTCATTATAATATACCTCTAAAATTAAAATATACTAATATTAAGGTATAATGCAATAAGTTTATTTCGTCAAGGCATATTTAACACCAGCTTTGGCAAGTTCATAAGTTGCATCAATTGCTGGAAGTTTTGTTTTTACATAAGGCATCAGCAAAGGTATTTCTGTGCAGCCTTCAATTAATAAATCTGCTCCTAAATCAGTTATGTCATCAACACACTGCTGAAATAATCTACTGTATTCTTCTGTTTTACCTGCTTTCACACCTTTATATATACAGTCCATTATATTATTTTCTATTTTTTCTGGTAAAACAATAGTTTCAAAGCCATATTCTTTTAATATGCTGCCATAAATTCCCGCTTTAATAGTGCCTGCTGTGGCAATAAGACCTATTTTTTTAGTTTCTGGATAATCATTTTTAATAACTTCTGCACAGCATCTAACTATATGAATTAAAGGAACACTTACTGCTCGTTCAATATCTTTTGCAAAATAATGAGCAGTATTGCAAGGCATAATCAGAGCATCAACACCTGCTGCTTCAAGACGCTTTGCACTTTCTATTAATTTTGGAGCAGGATTTATGCCACCATAAAGTATATATCCAGTTCTATCTTCTATCTGCGGATAGCTGTCAATTATAACATGTATATGGTCCTGATCTTTTTCTGCTGGAGTCTGGTCTACCATTTTTTTATATAAATCAATAGTTGCAGCAGGACCCATTCCGCCTATTATACCTATCGTTTTCATAGCTTTTCTCTCATCAAATTATGATATAAAAATTTATCCGCAGCATAAACTGCGGATAAATTGAGATTGTCAAAAAAATACATTTTTTTGACAGCCTCTTGCCAGCCTAATAATGCTCACCGCATTTTATCAGGCTGTAAAGAAATCTAAACTTAGATACACGCTCTAAGTTTAGATTATCAAATTCATTTATAATATATAATCTTAAATATTATTTTATATTGGAAATAATATTTAACTTTTTAAACAGTTTGAAAAGTTATCCGCAGCATAAACTGCGGATAAATTTGGTTAAACATTATAGTTTATAAATTTTATAAATTATTTTTCACTAATCCAAAATGATGGGTCCATTTCATTTTCTAATTTTGCAACAACACATGTGCCGCAAAGGTCTCCAACAATGTTCATAGAAGTTCTTCCCATATCAAGAAGTGCATCAATGCCAAGTATCATAGCATAAGCTAATTTTACATTACCTTGTGTAACATCAAGACCCACAGAGTTCATAACCATAATCAGCATAATTGCACCTGCTCCCGGAACACCTGCTGTGCCAATAGAAGCTAATACTGCTGTAATAATTACTGTCATCTGCTGGCTTGCATCAAGCGGCATACCTACTGCATTTGCAATAAAGATTGCACAAACACCAAGATAAATTGTTGTTCCATCCATATTAATAGTAGCACCAAGTGGCAGTGTAAAAGAATAAACACCTTTTGAAATCCCCATTTTTCTTTCAGCTGTATCCATAGATACTGGCAGTGTGCCGCCTGAGGAACGAGTAACAAAAGCTGTAAGCCATGGCTCATAAACTTTTTTCAGGAAAAGAGCTGGATTTATTTTAAATGCTGCACAAATCAACATATATACTACAAATATTTGCAGAGCTAAACCAATATATACTGAAACAGTAACATGGAGAAGTGGACCAAAAGCTTCAGCACCTTGTTGAGTAAATACTTGGAAAATAAGGAAAAATACACCTATAGGAGCATAAAGCATTACCCAGCCAACTACTCTAAATATAACTTGTGCACAGCCATCAAAAAATTTGTAAACTACATCTGCACTTTCTTTTACTTTTGTATCTTTGCTGTCTCTTGCAAATGCAAGTGCAATACCAAAAAATATAGAAAAGAAAATAATAGGAAGTACATCACCTTTTGCAATAGAAGCAAACGGGTTAGTTGGCACAATATTAAGAAATGTTTCAACAAGTGATGGAGCTTTTTTAGCAGTTATTTCTTTTGCAGTTTCTGCTAATACAATACCTTCACCAGGCTGCATAATGTTACCAATAACCAAACCAACAACAATTGCCATTAAAGAAGTAAGCATATAAAAAACAATAATCTTAACACCAACTTTACCAAGCCTGCTTGGCTCAATACTTGCAACACCGCTGATTAGTGTGAAAATAATAACTGGTGTAACAATCATTTTTAAAAGATTAATAAACAGTGTACCAAGTGGAACAGCTACTAAAAGAGCATATTTTCTAATAACATTTTCTGGTGAAATAAATGCGAAAAGAATACCTGTTATTGCACCAAGTATAAGACCAATGAAAATAGCCCAAAGAAGTCTTTTGCGTTTGTGTTCTGCCATAATGGACCTCCAAAAATAATTTTATAAACAAATAAAATATTGTTTTATCATTTAGAGTAAACCATTTTGTATATATAATCAAGCAAAATTTTTATCAAATTTGTTCTTTTACTTAAAATATTAATATAATCACTGATTTATTACTTTGTTTTAAGCTAAAAAATACAGGGTTATTTATAACAATATAATATCACTTATTAAAGCATATTTTTATGATTTTTATAACTCTGTTTAAATATTTTAACATTATTTTTTTACAAATACTTTATTTTTTGTTTGACAATATATAATATTATTGATAAAAATTAATCTGTTTCTATAAAGTCTCACCCCTTACTATAAAGGGGTGTATGATGACTCGTCAGGGGCTATACAATCACTGTGCGGTGAACTCCGTCAGGTTCGGAAGAAAGCAGCGGCAGCTGTTATAGTGGTGTGCTGTAGTTACTCTGACGGGTCTTCTACAATATAATTATACAGGGAATATATTATGTTAAGTTCTATCAGAAATAATCGCAAAGCTTTATCTATTGTTTTATGGCTTGTAATCATTGCATTTGTAGCCACAATATTTGTTGTATGGGGTGTTGGTGAAAAATCTAATACTCTTTCGTATGTGGCAAAGGTTAATAACAAAATTATCACTTATGAAGAATTCCAAAACAGATACAAACTAGCAGATGACGAAATACGCCGTTATGGTGGTGCCATTCAAATTGATAATCTTTCTAAAAGAATATTAGAATCATTAGTTAATGAAAAGTTAATGCTTATTGAAGCAGAAAAACTTGATATTCCTGCTACAGATTTGGAGCTTGTTTCTTATATTCGCACTATCCCATCATTTCAGGTAAATGGTGAGTTCAATATTGACCAGTATGAAATGGTATTAAGAAATAATGGTTTAAACCCTGAACAATATGAAAAAGCTGTTAAAGATGAAATCAAAATGAGAAAAATGACTAATCTTATATACCAGACTCAATCTATTGCTACTGATAAAGAAATTGAAAATGAATATAATTATAGAAAATCTAATATTACAGTTGATTATGCAGCTGTTCCTCTTAATACTTTTGAAAAAAATGTTACTGCTGACCCTGATAATGCAGACTTAAAAAAATATTATGACCTTACAAAAGAAATATACAGAGTGCCAGCAGAAATAAAAGTAAAATATATATCATTTGATAAAAATAAGTTTTTAAATAATTATAAAGTAACTGACGAACAGGCAAAATCATATTATGAAACTAATATTAAACTTTATGAAAAAAAAGACAGTGCTGATGTAAGTTTAATATACATAACTGCTGATAACAGCGACAATAAATCAATGGAAGCAGCAAAATCAAAAATAGATGAAGCATACAGCCAGCTGCAGGCTGGTAAAAGTTTTGCGGAAACAGCTGATAACTATACTGATAAAAAAATAATTACTGCAGAAGGCGGGCATATTGGAATAGTTGAAAAAGGCTCGTTGGAAAAAGATATTGAAGATGCAGTGTTTTCTACAGCAGTCAACACATACTCTAAACCTGTAAAAATTTCTAATGGTTACATTATTGCTTATATAAACAGCGTAATGCCTGCAAAAAAATATACTTTTGAAGAAAAGAAAGATGAAATAAAAGAAACTATTAAAACAGCTTCTGCATCAGAGCTTTTTAATAAATACTTATTAAATGAATTTCAAAAAATAGCGGATAATGGCAGTATCACAGCAATGCAGAAAGTAAACTCAGACTATAATGCAGATATTAAAGAGCTTGATTTTATTGCTGAAAATGCAATATTTCCAGTAACTGCTGTTGCTATCAACCCTGAAACAAAAGCAGGATTATATAAACTCAGCAAAGGTGAATTAAGCCAGATAGTTCTTGACGGCAGCATGGCTTACATCTTTGAAATAGTTGATAAAAAACTTTCTTATATTCCAGAAATGGATAAAATAAAAGAACAGTTAGTTATTGATTACAGAGTTGATAAAATAATTAAAGAAGGTATTAAAGCATTAGAAAGTGATTTAGCTGGCAGTGGATTTGAAAAAACAGCATCTAAATATAATATGGCAGTAAAAACTGTCTCTTTTGTAAGAGATAATGCAGAACTTGAAACAATATTTAACAATGATGCTGCATTAATAGAACAGATTATTAAAACTAAAAGCAGTAATTTCTTACAAAAACCATTCCTTTTAGATAATAACTTTTATATTTTTAAAGTTGCAAAAATTACTTTGCCGGAAAAAAGCGGACTTGAAAGTGAAAAAGAAAATATTTCAAACTATATTTCATCAATAAAAGGTAATGCGGCAGTTGAAGGATTTGCTAAAAAAGCATTAGAAAAAGCTGATGTAAAATTTAATCAAGATTTCCTTAAAAGTATGAATATAGTAATGCCTTAATAAAGATATATAATTTATTTTATTACAGCTGATATTATAAGGTTTGAGTTTTGGTTATACAAAATTCAAACCTTTTTTATGCTCTCTATAACAATTTCTTTATAATTTAATACAATTTATCCTGATGAAATAATTCAACAGGATAATATATAAAATAGATTACTTATTTAATAATGGATAGCCCAAAGATTTTCTTGTTTCAAGAAATTTTTCAGCACATATTTTAGCTAATGCTCTAACACGGGCGATATAACTTGTTCTTTCTGTAACAGATATGGCACTTCTTGCATCAAGCAGGTTGAAAGTATGGCTGCATTTTAAGCAGTAGTCATAAGCTGGCAGTGGAAGTCCCATTTCTGCAATTCTAACACATTCTTTTTCATAAGTTTCAAAAAGATTAAATAGTGCAGGCACATCTGCTGCTTCAAAATTAAATTTAGAAAACTGCACTTCGTTTTGGTGGTAAACATCACCATAAGTCAGTTTATCATTCCATTTAATGTCAAATACAGACTCTACCTGCTGTAAATACATTGTAATCCGCTCTAATCCGTATGTAATTTCACCAGAAACAGGTTTTAAATCAATACCACCTGCCTGCTGAAAATATGTAAACTGAGTTATTTCCATACCATCAAGCCATACTTCCCAGCCTAAACCCCATGCACCTAATGTTGGAGATTCCCAATCATCTTCTACAAACCTTATATCATGGTCTAATATATTAATGCCAAGAGCTTCAAGGCTTTTTAAATAAAGCTCTTGAATATTATCAGGGGATGGTTTCAAAAGCACTTGAAACTGGTAATAGTGCTGTAATCTGTTTGGATTTTCACCATATCTGCCATCTGTTGGGCGTCTGCTTGGCTCTACATAGCATGCTTTCCAAGGCTCTGGACCTAAACACATTAAAAATGTAGCAGGGTTAAAAGTTCCCGCACCTACTTCATTATCATAAGGCTGGTAAACTATACACCCCTGGTCTGCCCAGTAACGATGCAGATTCATTATCACATCTTGAAAATACATATATTCTCCTTATTTTTTGCGAGCAGCATGCATTTTTAATGGCAGAGAGTGCAGTCTGATAAAGCCTGTTGCATCACTTTGATTATATGCACCGCCATCATCTTCCATAGAGGCAACAGCCATATTATAAAGAGAATAATCAGAACTTCTGCCGATACATGTTACATTACCCTTATATAATTCAAGTTTTACTTTACCAGTAACATATTCTTGAGATTTATCAAGCAAAGCACGCATGCAGTCCATTTCATGAGAAAACCAGTAGCCATTATATACAAGTGCTGCAAATCTTGGCATTAACGATTCTTTTAAATTTAATACACTGCCGTCAAGAGTTAAGCCTTCTAAATCTCTGTGAGCTGCCATAATAATAGCTGCACCGGGAGTTTCATATACACCTCTTGACTTCATACCAACATAACGGCTTTCTACCATATCTACCCTGCCAATACCATTTTCACCGCCTATTTTATTTAAAGCCATAAGCATATTATATGGGCTTAATGTTTCGCCGTTTAATTTAACTGCAACACCTTTATCAAATTCAAGTTCAATAACTTCTGCTTTATCTGGAGCAGCTTTTGGGCTTTTGCTGTATTCAAACATATCATCTGGAGGGCATACTGCTGGGTCTTCTAATATACCAGCTTCAAATGAAATATGTAACGCATTATCATCGCTGGACCAAGGTTTAGAAACAGTTGCTTTTACAGGAATATCATATTTTGCAGCAAATTCTATAGCTTCTTTTCTGCCTTTAATTACTGTAAAAAATTCTTCATCTCTCCAAGGAGCAATAACTTTTAAATCTGGAGCAAGAGCAGCTGCAGTTAATTCAAAACGAACCTGATCGTTTCCTTTACCTGTTGCACCATGTGCAAAGTAAGAACAGCCAGTTTTTCTTGCAGCCTCCACCATACCTTTTGCAATAACAGGGCGTGCAAGAGATGTGCCTAAATAGTATCTGCCCTCATATAAAGCATTAAATGAAACAGCAGGGAAAACAAAATCTCTAACGAATTCTTCTCTTAAATCATCAATAATTACTTCACAGGCACCTGATTTGTCTGCTTTTTCTTTAATATTATCCCAGTCAGAATTTTGTCCTACATTTGCCACATAAGCTACAACTTCATAGCCTTTTAATGTAAGCCATTTTAAAATTACAGATGTATCTAAACCACCTGAATATGCAAGTAATACTTTTTCTTTTGCCATTTTACATTCCTCCAATACAGTCTATTAATACAGCTTTTTGAACATGCAGTCTATTTTCTGCCTCATCAAAAATAACTGAGGCTTTGCTTTCAAGCACTTCTTCACTTACTTCTTCCCCACGGTGAGCAGGCAGGCAGTGCATAAATACTGCATCTTTATCAGCTAATGCCATAATAGCTGCATCTACCTGATAACCACTAAAATCTTTTAAGCGTTTTGCACTTTCTTCTTCCTGTCCCATGCTTGCCCAAACATCAGTATATATAACATTCGCATTTTCTGCTGCAACTTTTGGATTATGAGTTAATGTGATTGTGCCGCCATTTACAGCTGCATATTTTTTTGCATTTTCTACTATATCATAGTGAACTTGATAACCTTTTGGAGATGCTATTGCAATATGAAAACCCATCTGGCATGCACCATTTATCCATGAATGAGCCATATTATTTCCATCGCCAATATATGCAACTTTTAAGCCTTTTATTTTACCAAATTTTTCCTGCATAGTCATCATATCAGCCATTATCTGACACGGGTGAAAACTGTCTGTTAAAGCATTAATTACTGGCACAGAAGAATATTCTGCTAATTCTTCCACTCTTTTATGACCAAAAGTTCTAATCATAATGCCATGAACATATCTGCTCATTACTCTAGCAGTATCTTTAATAGTTTCCCCTCTGCCAAGCTGTATATCTCTGCTGCTTAAAAACATAGGGTATCCGCCCAGCTCATTCATAGCTGTTTCAAAACTTATGCGTGTTCTTGTAGATGATTTTTCAAATATCATAGCAAGAGTTTTACCTTCAAGCTCCCTGTGTTTTATACCTTTTTTTCGTTCATCTTTAAGCCTTATGGCAGTATCAATTAAAGCCTGAAGTTCATCAGGGCTTCTATCTAATAATGTTAAAAAATGGCGTGGTTCTATCATAATTATTTACCTAATTCATTAATAGTAGATACAAATATTTCTGCACCTTTTAATAAATCTTCATCACTTATATTTAAAGGCGGATAAAGACGCACAGAGTTATTTCCTGCTGTAACAATCAAAAGATGGTTTTTTATACATGCTTCTGCCACATCTTTTGGCTGATATGGTGTTTTTACACCTATTAAAAGACCTTCCCCTTTAACTAATATATTATTTGGAAGATTTTTATTTAAATAATCTTTTAATAATGCACCTTTATTTTTTACAGACTGTAAAAAGCCATCTTTTGTCATTTCTTTAATAACTACAAGAGCAGCAGCACATGCAAGTGGGTTACCACCAAAAGTTGAACCATGAGTGCCCGGAGTAAAAAGAGATGCAGTTTTTTCTACTGCCACAACAGCTCCCATAGGAATACCGCCAGCAATAGATTTTGAAAGTGTCATAATGTCAGGTGCCACTCCAAAAAGCTGATATGCAAATAATTCACCAGTTCTGCCGTAACCTGTCTGCACTTCATCAATTATCATTAATATGTCTTTTTCATCACATATTCTGCGAACTTCCTTTAAAAACTCAATATCCACAGGTATAACACCGCTTTCACCTTGGAAAAGTTCAAGCATTATTGCAGCAGTGTCATTTAAAGATACTGCACTTTTAAGTGCCTCTATATCATTAAATGGAATATACTGGTTATACGCTGGCATAGGTGTAAAGCCATTTTGTATTTTTTCCTGAGCTGTAGCACCCATTGTTGCATAAGTTCTGCCATGAAAAGAGTTATACATTGATATAATTTTATATTTTTTACCATGATGGATAGTATTTCCATAAAGGCGTGCAAGTTTTATTGCTGCCTCATTTGCTTCTGCACCAGAATTACAAAAAAACACTTTACCATTAAAGCTGTTTTTAGAAATCAAATCTGCTAATTCTTCCTGCATAGGTATTTCATAAAGATTTGATGTGTGCATAACTTTTGCTGCCTGCATAGATACTGCATCTACTAACGGCTTAAAATTATGGCCTAAATTAGTAACAGAAATCCCTGAAGCAAAATCAAGATATTCTTCATTATCTGATGTATAAAGTTTTGCACCAGCTCCATAGGCGAATGATATTTTAAATCTGCCGTAATTACTCATAAGAGATGACATATTATATCTCCAGTTTCATAATTCATTTTAAGATTATCTTTATAAACCATATTTTTAAATAAATCAATGAAATATCATATTATAAAGTTTTTTTTTAATAATCTTTGCAACAGAAAATATAAGCATTATATATATTTTTTAAATTTTTTTAAAATTATGCAAAAAATAGATTGAAAATTATTTTATATCATATTATAAATATCTCTGTATGGATATTAGAAATAGTAAAGAAATAATTCAAAACATTTTAGAACGCTACAATTTTGCAGCAATATACAGCGATAGTTGTAACAAGTTTGACATTGAAACATCTAAAAACTATGTTGATGGCAATGATGCAATAGACTTCCTGTATTCTTCTGCTACAATAGGCAGTAAAGCTCTAGGTTTTTTTACAGAACTTCCTTTTTTTGAAGTTACAAGATATGTGCGTGCAGAATGTCTTTTTATTACTCAATCACTGCCAAAATATATAACCACACCTGTAATTATTATTAAAAATGCAGAAGATATTTCTACAAGGCTTACTCTTGCATTAAAACTTTCTGCTGAACATAAAGTGCCTGTAACAGTTGTTATTACTCATAATGCTTCAAATAATTATACTTATTTTGAGCGTGCTAATAATGATTTAGGCAGAATTTCATCTTATATCAGTGCTTCAACATTTAAACAGTCTATTTCTAAAGAAGAATTAAAAGAAACTTATAATGCAGTTAATAATAGTCTTATGCAGGCTTTTTCTGCAAACTTAACTGATAATATTACACATATTTCTTTGCAGCATAATGGCTATTTTCCAGAATATTTTATTCCAGAAATTAAGCATGATATTTTTAAAATGCTCAACAGTAATGTTTCTGTATATAAAAGTGAAAAAGATTTATTAGAAAATTTTTTCTTTAATAACTATAATATAGAGTTTAACTTTAAAGAGCAGGAAGATAAAATTTATCCGCAGATTAGTAATCTTTTGTGTCCGGGCTGTCCTTTTGTTAATATTTTTGCTCGTGGAGTAGAAAAAGACACTATTATATTTACAGATATTGTGTGTAAAGGTGTTTTAGAAGCTTACCCAGAGCTTAATTACCTTACAATTGATGGCTATATGGGAATTATCTCAAGTGAAGTCCGCTCATCTACTCTTTTTATTGGTCAAGTATCTTCATATAAATCACACTATCATAACTTTATCAGCAAAAGGGGACGAGTTATTCTTTTAAATGACAGCGGTATTCCAAAAATTAATGGTTTTTCTACAATCAGGCACCCTAAAAAGCTGACTCAAACAAAAAATACTTTGTATCCATACAGTTGTAATAATATTAAAAAATATTCAAAAGTTAAAGTAAAACTTCATAAATGTTCATGTATGAAAAATAATAATCCATGCAGTGTATTTGAAAAAACTTTATGCCCTGCTGTATATAAATTAAGTGATGGTATATTAATAGATAATACAATGTGTAATGGATGTTTAGCATGTAAAGTATTATGCAGTCAGGGAGCAGTTTTATGAATTACCGCATATTTTTAAACGGATATAGATTTTCCACTTATGATGACTGTATAAAACTGCTTATATATAGTGCAGAACAATCTGATTACATTGTATCAATAAAAGGCTTTGAAAAAACTACACCTTTTTCACCTTATAAAAATCATATTCTGCTTAAAGGCAGCTCAAAAGAAATATACAGCGATATTATTATAGATTTTGATAACCTGCTTATTAATGCAAATTGTGATAAAGCTATAACTATTGCACCAAGCACTCTTGAAACAGACCCACTTCCAGATGCTGTGCATTACTGGAAATCTATGGGTGCAGTATTTAAAATAGTCAGTGACTTATCCCCTGCTTATGTAACAGGATATTTACTTGAAAAAAATATGAAAAAAGAGTTAGAAGCATTTAACTCATATTTAAGCAGACTTCCATTTGCTGTGCAGATAGCTGTAAATGAGCTTATGACGGATGCAGAATAATGGATGGAAAAAGGGCATACAGCACATTTAATGGTGTTATGCTCGGGTTTCTTATCCTTATTGCTCTTTCACTTGCTGCTGTTATATTTTTCACTAAATCATCAGTTTTTAGCAAAGTAGACGAACATGGCTGTAATAACAGTGCAGGATATACTTTCAGTTATGCAAAAAATAAATGTATAAAAGTGTATGAGGAAGCACTGCAGTTTAATAAAACTGGTTCAAATAATCCAAATGATTTAAATGCTTTTATTGTATTTTCTGATGATAATAAATCAGCAGATATGTTTCTTCCAGACAGAATATATGCATTTCTTCAAGTAAAAGATAATAATACACAGTGGCATGATAACTCATCATCATACATTCTTTATAATCTGCCTGAAAAATTAAGCCTTACAAAAGATAATCAAGAAATTTATTATATAAAAAGATAGTCTTTTTTTGTATAAACCATTTTATACAGCTTCTATTGGTGTTGACTTGTTCAAGTCATATTGCAGTTATTACTATTTTATCACTAACAGTGATATTTTTACCAGCTACACTTTAAAAAGGTCATAATATTCTTTTACACTTAATTTATCTTGTAATATATCTTCCTTTTCTTGGTCTTGAATATATTTGCTTATAGCTGCTTTTAAGCCAACTGTGCTTACATTACTAACCTATTGACCAAAAATAACGGTTACCAAATTGATATTTTAAATTGGCATGTCTCTCAAATATCATTAAAGAACTTTTGCCTTTTAAATAGCCCATTATACTTGATACAATATACTTTGGTGGAATTGATAACAATAAATAGACATGGTAGGGCATTAAATGACCTTTTAATATCTCTATACCTTTATAGGAACATAAACTTTTTATAATATCTCTTATGTTTTCTCTATATTTATTATAAAGTATTTTTCTTCTGTAATTAGATGTAAAGAGTATGTGATACTTGCATAATCATTTACTATGTGATAAACTGTGTGACATAAAATCTCCTTGTTATTATAGTTTGATGTGACTTGAACAATTCATCTTACTACATAAGGAGATTTTTTCTATAAGATTTTCTCATCTACTGGCATAGCCAGTAGTTTTTTGTTTCGCTTCGCTCAACTCTATAAAGAGTTTAATAAAAGCAATAGAACGCTATCTTTTCTATATATTAAATCTAATCTCACTTTCTTTTAAATGCAGGATAAACTTTTCACCAGTAAGACCATTAAATTTA
>CAMWVK010000014.1 GCA_947177675.1 uncultured Mucispirillum sp. | reverse complement strand
CTGCATAAGTTTATAATGTTCATCAATAATTTTATTAGTTTCTATATAATATTTTTTATTTTCTTCAGTTGTAACAAATGATTTATAATCATCTGCATTTTTTTGCAAAGTTTTAATAAGATTTTGGGCGTTATTAAAAAAGTTTTCATTTAAACTGACAGCATAAGATAATACATTAACCTGTAAAGTAAGTGTATTTAGTGAAAGTGTTTCCATCTGCTTATAGGCGTTAATATAATTTCTGCCTATTCTTTCAGAAGTTTTTGCTGCAGTGTATTCTGAATATATAGCAAAGGCACTATTTAAAAATGCAAATGCCAGCACACCGCATATAGATATAATAATTTTATGAGCAATAGTTAGTTTCATTTTTCTCCCTCCCAACTATTAAAAAACCATTATCATATAAACAGCCTATATCCTCTCCACATATACTAAATTTATCTTTTTAATCTCTTTATTATACCTTGAAAAATATAATATTCAACTACTATTTATACTTTTATTAAAAAATAATTTATAAGTTAAGACTTTTCGCTTCGCTTATGAGACATAAGTATTAATAGTTAATAAATACAATTGTTTTTCAGAGTTTATGAGTGTTTTTTACTACACTACGCTCCAAGTATAGAAAACAGCTTGCCATTAATATGGGCAAGACCCCGTTTTTGCGAAGACTGCCAAATTTCCGTCTAGTCAGCTTTTTTATTTCCTGCCTATTTGTTGGAAAAAGCTGTTATCCTTTTTCAGTCTCCCAAGTATGTGGGGGTGGAAATCAGAATTTCCACAGGCTTATGAAACAGGCGAAGAATCTAATTAAAAATATATAAAACAAAATAGTATATAATGTATTAAAGTTTTGGCACGCTGCTTGCTATAAGAAAAGCGGAGGCGATATTATGAAACGATTAATTACAATTATTTCTATACTGGCACTTATTAGTGGCTGTAACTCAGTAGGCGGTGCAGTTGCAGTTATTAATCCATTAAACTTTACCACAACAGGTTTTTATCCTTTACTTATTATTGGCGAACTGGAAACTAACCTGTCATCACTTGTTATTGATAAAACAAGAGCAACAGTTGCTGATTTTAATGTAAACCCATTTGAAGTTCTACCTGAAAAATCGCTGGTATATGTTATGCCAGCTATTATTACAAAAAGCTATCAAAAAACTTATGATACTTATTACAGCTCACTTGTAAGCAGATACTTACAGATGAATAACTTTGCAGTTATTACTAATGATATTTCAAAAGCTGATTTTATATTAATGACAAATATTGCAGAATCTCCTGAAAGAAGAACTGGCACAAATTCATCTGTTATCTCTATAAGCATTATGGAGCAGGATGAAAGAGCAGTATTTTACTCTAATGTAGTAGTGAACAGCAAATCTGATAAAAACTTTTACTATTATCCTTCAAAAGCCGCAAGACCTGTGCAGGAACTTACCTTATTAGGTTTTGAAGAATTATTTAAATCAGGGCTTCCACAAGCTTTTGGAACAGTGAGGTAGTGTTATGCAAAACGGATTATATACAGCAGCAAGCGGACTTTTAATGCAGCAAAATAGAGTAGACTCTATTTCAAACAACTTGGCAAATATGAATACTAATGGTTATAAAAGAGACAGGGCAGTTTTTTCCGTATACAGACCAGAAGATAAAAGATACCCACAGAATTTTATAAGAGAATCTCATTATAACAAAACTATAAATACAGTAGTTCTTCTTCATGAAAACTCTGCAAACTTTGAGATGGGACATATTAAAGAAACAGGCAATAAATTTGATTTTGCTATTCAGCAGGACAATGCTTTCTTTGCAATAGATACTCCATGGGGTATTCGTTACACAAAAGACGGTGCTTTTACTATAAATAATAATAGTGAACTTGTTACAGCAGAAGGATTTAAAGTGATGAGCAGAAATGCTCAAGGCACTGCAAATATTGTTGTTGACCAAAATGCCAGATTTGAAGTGGATAAAACTGGCACGATTTATGCTAATGGTATAGCAGGCAACCAGCTTATGATTGTGGAGTTTGATGATGTTCGTCAGCTTCAAAAAGTTGGTAGAAACCAGTTTGCTGCAGTAGATATTGAACCAGCAGATGCAGACAATGCAGGTGTAAAACAAGGTTACATTGAGGAAGCAAATGTAGACCCGATTGCAGAAATGGTTCGTATGATTGAAGCATCAAGAGGTTATGAAATGTATGCAAAAGTAGTTCAAACTCATGATGAAATCAGTCAAAAAGCAGCATCACAAATTTTAACACAATAGTATTATTGTAAGGAGGCAATACTATGGTTCGTTCACTTTGGACAGCAGCTACAGGCATGCAGGCACAGCAAATGAATATTGATAATATGTCAAATAATCTGGCAAATGTAAATACTCACGGATTTAAAAAAGGCAGAATTTTATTTCAAGACCTTTTGTATCAAGATATTAAGGCGGCAGGTGCAGTTACCGCAGCAGGTATTAATCATCCATCTGGTATTCAAATGGGTATGGGTGTTGCAACAGTTGCAATTCAAAAAATACATTCGCAGGGTAACTATGATAATACCTATAATGAACTTGATTTAACGATTGAAGGTGATGGATATTTTCAATTAACATTACCTGATGGTAATATCGGATATATTAGAAGTGGTGCATTTTCTATTGATGCAAATGGTGATGTGGTATCTCCAGAAGGATACCTTTTAGAGCCTGGTATAAATATTCCTGATAATGCTTTAAGAATATCAGTATCAAGTGATGGCATCTTTTCAGTAAAATTACCTGGTGAAGATGAAGAAACAGAACTGGGTCAAATAGAAATAGCACGGTTTATAAATCCCACTGGTTTAGCATCAATTGGTGAAAATATATATCTTGCGACAGGTGCATCAGGTGCTGCACAAGTTGGTATTCCATCAGAAGATGGATATGGAAAAGTAAAACAACACTTTTTAGAAACAAGTAATGTGCAGATGGTTACTGAAATGGTTAATATGATTACAGGTCAACGAGCTTATGAAATGAACTCAAAAGCAATTCAAACAAGTGATGAAATGCTTCAAACAGTTGCAGGCTTAAAACGCTAAGGCGGTGTAATATGAAAAAATTTCTACTTATTGTATTGATGTTGATTTTTAGTGCAGGTTATACATTTGCTCAGAAACATATAACAATTAATGAAGACTGTGTCTATCTTGATGAGCTTACTGCAAGCCATATTCCACATAATAAAGTAGAATGCGGTATAAAAGCAGGCAGTAAAAAATTAATTACAAAAGATATTATTCAGTCACATTTAGATGATGCAGGCATAAAAGGAACAGTTTTAAATGATGTGCTTGTAGCAAGACAGTGGGAAAAACTTTCCTATGAAAAGATTTCTGAATACATAGAAAATGAGTATAAAAAAGCATATCCTGATATGAAAATAGTTGTAGACCAGTTTAGAATATCAGAAGATATTTATGATAATCCTGATGTTAAAATGAATATATCATGTGATACTTCTAAACTTGGCGGCGGATATGCTCAATTAAAACTTGGTAACAGTAAATATCAAATTTACTACTATGTGAAAGGCTATAAAGATGCTTATATTACTACTGAAAGAATAAAAGCCGGAGATAGTCTGGCAGGAAAAGTAAAAAAAGTAAGCGTAGAAGTTACTAACTTAAAAAATGAAATCACTGATAATGCTGAAAGTTTAGCAGCATCAAGAGCAGTGCCGGCTGGTAAAGTGATAACTGCTGATATAGTTCAGGAAAAACCAGCACTTAAAAAAGGTGAAGCCGTTAAAATTATAGTATCAAATGGCATTCTGCATATTGAAACACAGGGTGTAGTAGAAGAAAATGCAATGCTTGGAAAGCAAGTGCTTGTTAGAAACTTAACATCACAGAAAGTAATCAGTGGCAGTTATATTGGAAATGGTATAGTTAAAGCTGATTTTTAATAAAACTGTATGAACAGCCACAGGATATGCCGTTTTTCAAGTGAATAATGAGAAAATAGTGGCGGGACAGCATTTACTGTGAATAAGTGTATATTTAAAAATTTTATATATGAGTGATTTTTGCAAGAGCGGTCTTTTGCTTTGCTGTGAGTATAGAAACAATCAGGAATAAACCTGATATATTTTCCCGCATAAGTAAGTGTATGGAAAAACAGTTTTAGGAATTTTTAATAAGAATATATGAAGTTATAGTGAATATAACATTTTTACCTCCTTACTATTGCCTGACTTATGGTTGTTTTGCTTCCCAATATTAAACAACTGTAATTTCAGGCAGGTTTCTTTTATATTATCAATCTTTATTGGCATATTTTTTGCTTATATACTTGCAAGAAGATATTATATTATATTTAGGCGGTGAATATATGAAAAAAAATATTATATTATTAGCAGTGATTGCTGCATTCCTTTCAGGATGTGCTTCAAAAAATTATGATAATGTTATTACTTCTATCCCATCATCTGGGTATAAATCAGAAATAGAAGCATATAAGCTGCAGGAAGCAGAAATAAATAAACCAAACCCTTCGTTATGGTCAGATGTAGGTTCAAGCGGTACTATATTTTTAGACTATAAGGCAAGAAGAATAGGAGATGTTGTAATTGTTAGAATTGAGGAAGCTTCTTCTGCTTCAAACTCTACAAATAATTCTGCATCAAAATCTACAACATATAATGCTAATATTACAGCAATGCTGGGACTTCCATCAAATTTAGGTGTCAATAATTTCCTAGGTTCTGGTGTAGGTTTTAATCCAACTATTGCAGCTACAACAGGCAACAGCCATCAGGGACAGGGTTCAAGCAATAAGGCAGATAGATTTACTGCAACTATTGCTGCAAGAATTGTTGATATTATGCCTTCTGGTAACTTAGTGATTGAAGGAAACAGGGAGATAATCATTGACCAGGAAAAACAAACTATCACATTAAAAGGAATAGTCAGACAAAAAGATATAGATGCAGCAAACACTGTATCATCAAGTGCCATAGCTGATGCTCAAATCACTTATACTGGTGCTGGTGCATTATCTCAGGCAACTAAAAAAGGCTGGCTTGGTAAAATTATAGATGTTATCTGGCCATTTTAACATATAATAAATTCTTTGCTGTGGACTTACCCAAAAACTTTGGGCTAAATTATATTAATAAATATATTATCCTGTAATGGAATAAGTCCATTTGCTTTTGATTGCCTGCAAGTTCAGGAAGATATTTATTAAACAGTAATAAAATTTTGTCCGTAGAGATATTTAAAATAAAAAGTAAGTTAATTTAAATGCATTACAAAAAAATATTTGATACAGTACATATTTTTACTTGACATATAAATATTTTATATTATACTAACCTATATCTTATCGTGAGCGGTGGAGGGACAGGCCCTTTGAAATCGCAGCAACCGGCTATATCTTAAATAGCAGATGGTGCTAATTCCTGCTCCTTATTTTGGGAGAGAGATAAGTTCTTATTATATTTAGTTCTTTTCTATCTTCCTTTAATAATATATCCTTTTACGATAAGCAATATTATTATGAGGTGAATTTATGAAAAAATTATCCACTGAAACTTTGGCAGTCCATGGTATATTTCAAAAAGATGAAACTGGGGCAACTAACCCTGCCATTTACTTATCCAGCTCTTATCAATTCAAAGATATAAACCATGCTGCAAATCTTTTTGCATTACAGGAAAGCGGTTATATTTATTCAAGACTTAACAACCCGACTACAAACTGCCTTGAAGAAACTATTGCTGCATTAGAAGGGGGAATAGCTGCTGTTGCATGTGCTTCTGGTCAATTTGCAGAGTTTATGACTATTGCAGCACTCGCAAAATGCGGAGACAATATTGTAGCTTCAAATATGCTTTATGGTGGGACTTATACTTTATTTGCTAACCAGTTTACAAGATTTGGTATAGAAATTCGCTTTGCTGACCCACATAATATAGAAGATTTTGCAAAATTAATAGATGATAACACAAAAGCAATATATATAGAATCAATTGCTAATCCGCAAGGGTTTGTTCCTGATTTTGAAAAATTATCTGCTTTGGCAGCTCAGTATAAAGTGCCACTTGTAGTTGATAATACATGTGCAACTCCATATTTATTAAGACCTATTGAATATGGTGCTGATATTGTAATACACTCTGCTACAAAATTTTTATCTGGTCATGGTAATGTATTAGGCGGTATTGTGGTAGACAGTGGTAATTTTGACTGGGCTGCAAGTGGCAGATTTCCAGAATTAACTACTCCTGATAACAGCTATCATGGTCTTATATTTACAAAACATTTTGGCAAAGCTGCATTAGCTGCAAAAATGAGAGTCAGCATTATGAGAGATATAGGTGGACCAATAAGTCCATTTAATTCATTCCTTATCCAGCAGGGAATAGGAACACTGCACATCAGAATTGAAAGACAAGTAGAAAATGCTAAAAAACTTGCTGAATTTTTAAAAAATCATAAAAATACAGCATGGGTTGATTATAATGGATTAAAGGACAATAAAAATAATACCAATGCAAATAAATATTTAAAATATGGTGCAGGCTCCATATTTACTTTTGGTGTAAAAGGAGGGTATGAAAAGAGTAAAGAATTTATAGAAAAAACAACTTTTCCACTACATGTTGCAAATATAGGAGATATAAAAACAATAGTTACTCATCCAGCAAGCACTACCCACAGCCAGCTGTCTGAACAGGAATTGCTGTCTTCTGGTATTACTGCTGATTTGATAAGAGTATCTGTTGGTATTGAAAATATTGATGATATAATAGCTGATTTTGATAAGGCTTTGGGCGATTAATGGAAAAAGAAAATTCATCTAGAATAGTTAAAACGCAGTCCGTAACATTTAAAGATGAATTCTTTTTAGAAAGTGGAAGAATTTTATCCCCTGTTACTATTGCTTATGAAACTTATGGCACACTTAATGATAATAAAGATAATGTTATCCTTGTATGCCATGCATTAACAGGCTCTGCACATGCTGCAGGGCTTTCTAGCCATGAAGAAAGTTCTGCAGGCTGGTGGGATGCTATGATAGGAGCAGGTAAAACAATTGATACTAACAAGTATTTTGTTATATGCTCAAATATATTAGGCAGCTGTTATGGCTCTACTGGACCTGCAAGTATTGACCCATATACAGGCACAAGATATGCTTTGAAATTCCCAGTTGTTACTATTAGAGATATGGTAAAAGCCCAGAAAAAACTGCTTAATTATTTGAATATAGAAAAACTTTTCTGTGTTATAGGCGGCTCAATGGGTGGTATGCAGTCACTGGAATGGGCAATCACTTTTCCTGAAATGGTAGAAAATGCTGTCATAATTTCTGCAGCAGGAAGAATTACACCTATGGCTATGGCATTTAACACTGTTGCAAGATATGCAATCACTAAGGACCCTAACTGGCAGGAAGGTAATTATTATGGTAAAACTACACCAAAAGACGGGCTTGCAATAGCTAGAATGGCGGGACATATTACTTATCTTTCTGATGTTTCATTTAATACTAAATTTGGCAGACGGCTTGGATATCAAGACTCTATATTTGATTTTTCCAGCAGCTATGAAGTAGAAAACTATTTAAAATATAATGGATATAAATTTACTGAAAGGTTTGATGCAAACAGCTATTTATATATTTTGAAAGCTATGGATATTTTTGACCTGTCTTATGGATACGGCTCTTATGAAGATGCATTAAAAAGGCTGAAAGCAAATACTCTTTTAATAGATTTTACTACAGATTTTTTATTTCCAGCCTACCAAATGGACGAAATGTATGATATTATGAAAAAGTATGATAATAAAGTTGAGCGTATAACAATAGATTCTGACTATGGTCATGATGCATTTTTACTGGAGTTTGATGATTTATCTGCTGTTACTTTTTCATTTTTAGAAAAGGCAAGGAGAAAAAAATATGTTTAGCACATTTAACAAAGACAAGCAGATTGTGGATAATTATATCAATAACTATCATATCCATGAAAATAATGTATATCTTTTAAGATATAAACTTTCTTTGCAGGATAATCCAAAAAAATTTCTGCAGGATTTTTTTAAAGATATTGGACAGGGCAGCACAGCAGTTATTACAGAAACAATAGTGTATGATGAAGATGCTTATGTTAATGCTGCTGCAGCTCAAATTTATAACGAACACAGACGCTTTTATACTGTTAATGAAATCCTTGATTTTATTAAAGATAATGCAAGGCTCAGCTATTTTCTAAATTTCAAAGAAGTTGTTAATATTGATGATATAATAAAGCCTGTAAAAGATACTGCTATTCAGCAGGAAATACTTAAACTTCTTAATGATTTCCCAGATGATATAAAACATCTTTTATCATTCAAAGAAGAAAACGACAGACTTATTTCATTTGAACTAAATGCTGCTGTTTTTATACTTATTAAAAAATAGTAATAATAAAATTAGACTGGTAAAAATATTTTTTCTGCCAGTCTCATTATTTATACAAGTATTTCACCATCATAAATATTCATCATTAATGATTTCATAATCTGACCCTTATGCTCTACTTTTTTGATTAAAACAGAGCCTTCTCCACATGCTGCAATAATGCCATAATCATTTACTTCTACAATTTCACCGGGTCTGCCTTCTATTCCGCTCCAAGATTCAAGGGCTGCATCAGTTATTTTATATTCTTCCCCTTTAAAATAAAATACTGCACCGCTGAAAGGAAATGTATAAGCCCTTATAAAGTTATATACAGATAATGCATCTGCATTAAAGTCAATTTTTTTACTGTTCTTTCTTATTTTTGGCAGATAAAATGAATATTCTTCCTGCTGTTTTTTTTTGCAGTATTCTTCACCTTTATACAATGAAGCAATAAATTCTGCTGTTAAATGTGCCTGCCTTTCCATTAAATCAGATACTTTAAAATAATTTTCTACCCTTATTTCCTGCTGATATATTATATCTCCCCCATCTATTACGCCATTATATTCATATATTGTTACCCCAGAATATACTACCCCACGAATAAACTGCTCACTTACAGCACCATATCCCCTGTATTTTGGTAAAAGTGATGGCTGCATATAATATACAGGACAGGATGCCTTATCATTTTCAAAATAATCTTTCTTCCAGTCTATGCAAATTATTATATCAGTATTAGGAAGTATATCTTTCGCCCTGCCATAACTTTCTCCATTTATTTCATATACTTGAAAATCTTTTGAAAATGACAAAATATCTCCACTTGCTTTCTTTCTTAAATCAGTCTGCTCTGATGTTGCAACAAATGGCGTCAGTCTTAATTGTTTTAATCTCTGCAAAACTTTACTTCCAGTATATCCATTTGTTAATATTAATATATTTTTATAACTCATTATCTTGCACCTTTCTCTGTTATATCTGCCTGACTGCTTATAACATAACCTGTTTTATTCAGTTTTGGAAGTATTACAGCATACCACACATATTCACCATTTGTTTTATTATTCCACGGGGTATATAATATATCCCTTGCTCTATAATATACTTGTTCTATAACTGTTATTTCTTTACCATTAGGTTTTTCAAGCACCCGCATATAATCGCTTGTATTTTTTATAGATAAGCTTTTATAAAATGATTTCTGATAGGCATAGCTTCTATTATATCCTTTATCACTCATCAGCTGAAACAGTGCAGGAATTGATAATATTTCTATTTTCTTTTTGTCATCAGCCTGATTTTTTATACTGTAACTGTATGCATAAATATATGCTTTCATTGTAACAGCACCACCAAGATATTTTTGAAATGTTCCTTGAGGCTCTATCTCGTATTTATTAAAATATTCTAATACACGCCTGTCATACACTAAAAATGTAAGCACATTTTTCTTATTAATGACATTTAATGCAGGGTATATGGCAGGATTATTAATAGTTGAAAAATATTCTTTATCATCTGGTATAAATATCAATGATGCAGGACGGACACTTTTTGTATCTGTTAAAATATCATAATCAGTATATTCTGAACTATCATGGTATATTAAAGCAAGTGTGCCGTAAAGCCATTGTGGTTTATATGAAAAACTTTTATTATCTGTATCAAATAAGGCAGTATATACATATCCAGATATAGAATATACTTGACTTATTTTACCAGTAGATTCTATAAAAAATATTTCTACAAAACTGAATTCGCCTTGATTTTCTATTAAATATATCTGCATAGAAAGTGTAGAATTGGGTGTTAAATACTGTTTGTCAATTTTTATGCTTAATTTATCATCAATTTTATTCTGGTATAATGTAAAGCCATCTAACGCATATATTTGAGTGTATTTTTTTACAGTTTTTTTTAAATATGCATCAGATACCGGTCTGATTTTTGGCAGTATATTATTTTGGAAGTCATCACTTAAATATGATGAAATATCTGGTGCAGGGTTGAACTGCAACGGGGCTGCATAAAGAGTAGAAAAAATAAATGTAAATAATACAGCTAAAAGTATCTGTTTCATAAATATATATTACAGCATACATCTAAAAAAAGCAAAATAATTTATAATATATATTTCAGCCTTTTTTATCACTGTGCTTCTAACAGAAGGATATAATTACTTTGCATAAAAATTTTGGATAAGTTCATCTAATAGATATATAATTAAATTAGCAATATATATATTATTTCTTTTTCAATAGAATTTTTAATATAAGAAACAAAAAAACTGATGATGCAGTATTTAAAAGCACTGTGGCATATACTTCATTTAAGCATAAAAAAAGCTGAGCATAAACTCAGCCTTAAATAATAATTGATTTTAGTTTTATACTGGTTTTGCACCTTTTGATTCCAGATATGCTCCAAGTTTTGTATCAATTTTCATAATATGGTCTGAAAGCCAGTCTTTTAAAAACTCAAGCACATTTACACCCATAATATCTTCACCAGATTCATATCTGCTTTCAAGCTTTTTGATTTCTGCAATGAAATCTTTGTGAATCTTCATATGACTTTCTTTATCTGGATAGTTATATTCTGTCATCATTTTATTTTCAAAGCCAAAATGCCATACAGTATAATCAACTAAATCTTTTAATACTTTACCAAGTTTTTCTCTTGATGAGCCTGATGACAGTGAATTATATACCGCATTAATTAAATCAATCCATCTAATATGCTGCTCATCTATTGCATTATAGCCTACTGATAATGCAGAAGTAAATGTCATAAACAGACTTTCACCTGCAGAATAATCTTTTAAGCTTTCTTTCATTTCCACAGCAATGCTGTCAAGATTGTTACCAAGTTTCTGACTTTCAAGAGTTCTATTTACTGCAACATTCATTTCTTCATATACTTTTTCAATAGATTTTGTAATATTACCAATACTTTCATACTGGTCATCCATTGCTTTAACAATATTTTTTGCAATATCAAGCATACCGTTAGTTTCATCGCGTATGTCTATAACTACTGCACCAGCATCCATAGTAATGCCAATAGCTTCTTTTACCTGGTCAGCATTAATATCAACCTGTGTTGATATTTCTGATGTTCTTGAATAAAGCTTATCAACAACTTTTTCTATCTCTGTAGTAAATGATGTTGTCTTTTCTGCCAGTTTTCTAACCTCATCTGCAACTACTGCAAACCCTCTGCCTGATTCTCCTGCTCTAGCTGCTTCAATTGCTGCATTTAATGCTAAAAGGTTTGTCTGGTCTGCAATATCTGTAATATTTCCAATACTTTGTTTAATATCATTAGAATAGATTACAAAATCGCCCATTGTAGCAACAATAGTGTTAACTGTTTCCTGTATCTGCTGCATTTTTAATATATTTGTTTCCATAGCTGTTCCTGCCTGACTTGTTTTTGCAAGACAGAGTTCTGCAGCTTTTTGAGAATCATCACATATTGTCTTAACATGCTCTGCAGTATTTTGTAAATCATGAACTTCTTCGCTAACTGTTCCTAAATTTTGATTAACAGTCATTACATTATCATGAAGGTTTGTCTGTACGGATGTTAAATCACCAGCAGCTGAAGCAACACGCACTTGTGCATTTCTAAAATTTGTTCCTAATGCACATAATTTTTCACCTAATTCATGAATATGGTTGCCAATGTAAGTAAAGCGACCTGTAGTCTGTGGCGGCTGAGTTGGACAGCTTACCAGTGCTGTATCAATATAGTCGTTTAATACTTTCATTTGTTTGTAAAAAATTGCATCTTTTGCTATATTTATTGCCACAGAAAGAATAAATATTACAACTGCCCCTATTCCTGCATGAAAATCTGTAGCTGCTGCTAATATTAATGTTGCTGTTAAAGCAATAACTGTATAAATAATGCTCAGCGTTTTCATTTTATAACTCCTTATAATGCAAAATAAAAATTTATGATATGGCAGTGGCACTTATTGATGCCAGTTTTACGCCTTTTAATGCTTTTATTTTATAATAAAGTGATTTTACAAGACTGCTTTCTCCACGAATAGCAAGTATTTCAAGGCATATATCATGGTCTAAATGGATATGCTGCATAGATATTATTAAATCATGATTATCATGCTGCACTTCTAAAAGTTTAGATACTAAATCTTTATTATGATGGCTGTATAAGAATGTTACAGCACCTGCAAACACACCATCTGTATTTATAATATCTGCTTCAACATATTCCTTGATTAAATCTGATATTGCTTTTGAGCGGGTTTCATAAGACTGTGTTCTTATCTGCTTATCAAATAATTCCAGCAAATTTTTATCAATAGATACCCCAAATCTGGCTAATTCTGACATTTTTATCTCACTTATTCATCTCAAATTAATTCAACAAGTTACTATTATGTTTTGTTATAATCAAGTTTTTTTTGCCTGTATTTCTTAAAAAATACACATTTGATTTAGTTCATTATTCCAAAGTTTTTTTATGATTGAAACATCTGTATAACTACTTACTATTTTTAATTGACCACACACTTGATTATATATAATAG
>CAMWVK010000013.1 GCA_947177675.1 uncultured Mucispirillum sp. | reverse complement strand
CATATATACTTATTAAAAATTTTTTAGGATGTGAAATATGGCTTTCAACGACTTATTATTAAAAGCATTAAATAAAGAAAAAACAGAGCGTCCGCCAGTATGGCTTATGAGGCAGGCAGGCAGGTATATGCCTGAATATATGGAAGTGCGTAAAAAAGTTTCATTTTTAGAATTATGTAAAACTCCAGAGCTGGCTTGTGAGGTTACTTTGCAGCCTGTAAATATTTTAGGTGCTGATGCTGCAATTTTATTTTCAGATATATTAATACCTATTGAGCCTATTGGTGTAAATTTAAATTTTAATCCAGCCCCAGTTATTTCTAACCCTGTAAGAACTATGGAAGATGTAAACAGGCTCCGCCCATTTAACCCAGAAAGCGATGCTCCATTTGTATATAAAACAATAGATTTACTTGTTAAAAAATTAACCGTGCCATTAATTGGTTTTTCTGGCGCGCCATTTACTCTTGCATGCTATATGACAGAGGGTGCAGGTTCTAAATCATTTTTAGAAATCCGTAAAATGATGTTAAACACACCAGATGTTTTTCATTCTCTTATGAAAAAATTAGCTGAAGATACTATAAAATATTTACAAAATCAGGTCAAACACGGCTGTGCTGCTATTCAAATGTTTGATACATGGGCAGGAATTTTACCACCAGCAGAATATAAAGAAATGGTATTTCCTTATGTAAAAGAAATAAGTGAAAGCATTTCTGCACCATTTATATATTTTGCAAAAGATGGTTCAGCTTATTTTGACACTATTAAAGAATTAAACTGTGCAGGTATTGGTATTGACTGGAAAATCAGCTTAACAGAAGCAAATAAAAGACTTGGTAATAAATTCACTTTACAGGGAAATCTTGACCCAGCAATACTATTTTCTAATAAAACATCTATTAAAAAGTATGCAGAAACTGCAATAAGTGAAGGCAAATTATGCCCTGGTCATATTTTTAATTTAGGTCATGGAATTATGCCTGCAACTCCAGTTGAAAATGTGAAATACTTAATAGATATTGTTAAAGGTTTAGCTTAAAATGAAAAAAACCGTGTTATTTATAATGGGAATGGGCGGTCCAGACAGTATTGAAGCAATAGAGCCATTTTTATTTAATCTTTTTTCAGACAGGGATATAATAGACTTTCATGCAGGAAATACTCTGCAAAAATTTATTGCTAAAAAGATAGCTGCAAAACGCTCTAAAAAACTGTCCCCAGAATATTTAAAAATGGGGTATAATGGTGCTTCGCCTCAAAATATAATTCATAGAAGAATATTTAAAGCACTGGAAAAATATTATACAGAAAATACAGGAAGACAGTTACAGATTATAGAAGCTAACTGCTACTATCACCCATTTTTTAATGAAGCTCTTAAAGTGCTTGAAATGACAGAGTGTGAAAGAGTAATATTTACAACAGTTTATCCGCAATACTCTTTAACTACTGTAGAAGCCTGCTTTAACAGGCTTGCAAAAATATATAATATTTCTGGCAATAATAAATATAAAAGTGTAGTAATACCATACTGGTATGAAAATGAAAAATACTGCACTGCCATATCTAAAAGAATATTACAGGCTGCAGAAAAACTGAATAAAGATATAAAAGACTGCCATGTACTTTATTCTGCCCATTCTGTGCCATTAAGTTATGTAGAAAAAGGCGACCCTTACCCAGAACATGTAAGACATCACACTGATATAATTAATAAAATGACAGGCATACAATCATTTGATACTGCTTATCAAAGTAAAGTAGGTCCAGTGAAATGGCTGCGACCTGCTGTTATTGAAACACTTGAAAGCTATAAAGAAAAAAATATTGATAATATTATTATTGTTCCTATATCCTTTATTTCTGACCATATAGAAACACTAATAGAGCTTGATGAACAGCTTATACCTATATTAAAAAATGCTGGCAGAAATATAGTGCGTATTGAAAGTTTAAATGACAGCCCTGATTTTATTGAAGCTTTAAGCGATATTATTACTATTTAAATTTGGAGCATGTATGAAAAGTTTTTTTGCTTTTATAAAAATGATAAAATTAGAACACTCTCTTTTTGCACTACCTTTTGCCTTTGTTGGTATGATATTAGCTGCTAACGGATTTCCTTCATGGAATATTATATTGTGGGTAGTTGTCGCTATGGTTGGTGCAAGAAGTGCTGCTATGGGTGTAAACAGATATGCAGATGCAGAAATTGATGCACGAAATCCACGCACTGCTTCAAGAGAAATACCCGCAGGCAATATTTCTAAAAAGGCAGCATTATTTTATATTTTATTAAGCCTTGCATTATATTTTACTGCAGCATTTATGCTTAACAGATTAACAGCAATACTTTCCCCTATTCCTGTATTAATATTTATATTATATGCTTATGCAAAAAGGTTTACAAACTTCTGCCATATAATTTTAGGCGTAGCTTTAGGGCTTGCTCCAATATGTGCATGGATTGCTGTAACCGGAAGTATAGATACAGCACCTTTTATATTAGGTAGTGCTGTAATATTATGGGTAGCCGGCTTTGATATACTATATGCTATTCAGGATATAGAATATGACAGAAAAGAAGGGCTGCATTCTATTCCTGCAGTTTTTGGCACAGGCGGCTCTTTAATTATAGCAAGAATCTTACACTTTGCTGCTGTATGCTTATTCATATCATTAATGGCTTTTACTAATTTAGGATATGTTTATTTAGCAGGTGTGCTGCTATCTGGTGCATTAATAGCTTATGAGCACAGTTTAGTATCAAAAGATGATTTATCAAAACTTAATATAGCATTTTTCAATATGAATGCTTATATTAGTATTACAATTATGATTTTTACAATTATAGATATATGGGCAGGTAAATAATGAAACGCTCATTTGTTGCATTAACTGGGGCAAGTGGTATTCTTTACGGATTAAATATAATTAAGGCACTGCAAAAAGCAGGATATGAAGTGCATACTGCAGCATCTAATGAAGCTCTGGCAAATGCTCAGGCAGAAACAGGTATTGCATATAAAAGCATTGAAAATATGTATAAATCTAACGGTATAGAAAGTATTATAATACACAACAATAATGATTTAAGTGCATCTGTTTCAAGCGGCTCATTTAAAGTGGAGCATTATATTATTGCTCCAGCTTCTATGGGTTTTGCAGGCAGATGTGCAAATGGTATTAGCTCATCGTTAATAGAAAGATGTGCTGATGTGGCTTTAAAAGAAAGGCGTCCATTAGTTGTGCTTTTTAGGGAAATGCCTTTATCTACTATTCATTTAGAAAATCTTACAAGGCTTTCCAAATATGGTGCAGTAATAATTCCTGCTGCTCCCGGATTTTATAATAAACCAGAAACTATTGATGATTTAGTTAATTTTGTAACTGGCAAAGTACTTGATGTTTTAGGAATAGATAATAACTGCTATAAACGGTGGGAAAATTGAGAGTCCTGTGTGCAGAATGTTTTAACCAGATAGTAGACATTAAAAAAGGTGCTGCAGTATGCTCCTGCTGCGGTGCAGAATATAATATTGCTGAAAAAAGCACTCAGTTTAAAGTCCGCCTTTCTGGTGGTTTTATTAAAACAAAACTGTCTTATGATGATGTTGTTTTAGGTATAAAAACAGGCTCTATTTTAGCAGGTGATTATATCGCAGGCATTGATGGACCATGGATATATGTTTATGATTCATCATTTGAATATTATTTCAAAAATATAGATGAGCAGGATAGCAGAAGCGGTATAATTTTATATAAAAAAAAGAAGAAAAAATTGTCAATTATTAATTCTCTTGTATTTCTGCTTATAATTTCTATTGCAATTAATTTCACATTAATTGTATTATTATATATGATGAATAACAGAATAACTAATTTAGTAAATCAAATAACAGGAGGCTGATTATGGATAAATCTGAAGGAAAAGACTGGTTTGCAAAAACACTTAATAATGTTACAGAAGAAACAGCAAAAGTTTACAAAATTTCTCGCTTAAAATTGGAAATCAATTCTGTTAATAAAACTTATAATGAAAAAATGTATAAAATGAGTAAACGACTGCTGAAACTTATACAGCAGGAAGAAATTGATGCATCTCTTTTTGAGCCAGAATACAGCTCTATTATGCAGATTTCTGAAAAAATAGAAGAAATGGAAAAAGAAATAGAAGCTGTTAAAGGCAACTTAAAATTTGGCTTTGGTAAAAATAAATCTGATAATGAAGATGAAAATATTGTAGATATTAAACCAGAAACTATTGAAAATGATGAGAAAAAAGAGGATAATAAATAATTATATTATTATAATGCTGATATTTTTTATAACAGGCTGTTCAGGCACATTATTTGGTTATGATAATTTGGATAGTCTATATAAAAATAGCATAAACAATATGGATATTAGTGTGTATTATAATACTGTAGATGGCTGCATATCTGCTGCAGTTAAAAATGTAAGCAGCACATTTATGACAAATTTAAATATTTCTATGGAATGTGAGTATAATAATGGATATATAGTCACTGATATCCATTCTTTAAGCAGCTTAAAAACATACTTTTATAAAAATATAGTCTTTCAAATAGATTATGAAAAGTGCAAAAGTTTAGTGTTAAAATATATTTATTATCCACAGGAAGATGGCGGGTTTATGTATGCAGACAGGTTTGGTTCATATCCTATACCTGTTTCAAATGATATACCTGTTGATGGTGCATTAGTAATAAAATAATTAATTTAAGGGGGTAGTTATGGTTAGAAAAATTAATAATGAAAAAGAATTTTTACAAGCATTAAACAGAGTTGATACATTAATGTTTCATGCAGTTCCCGGCACACCAGAGGGTGACGAACTTGAACGGCTTTCTAAAATGATAGAAGAATATGAAAACAGAAATGCAATCGTTATGAGCCAGTCAAAAGTTAATGATAAGATTATAAATAATAAATATAAAAAATAGATAATATTTTTAGAAGAAAGTATATCGCAGTATTATTTTTTAGTATATCTTAACAGGCATCTAGATAGTAAATTTAATAAATTATAGTAAAATCTTTCAATTAAGATAAAATATATCTTGAAAGATATTAAACAATATAATACTATATTTATTATGAGCATATTAATTATTAATGCAAGCCCTAGAAAAAGTGGCAATTCAGCATTTATCGCTGATAGTTTAAAGGAAAAGTATGGTAATGACTGTCAGGTGGTGAACCTGCGGGAAAAAAACATAAAGCTATGCACTGCCTGCCGTTTCTGCAAAACTAATAACAGCCTTTGTGTTATTAAAGATGATATTTCAGAGCTTTATCCTGCACTTTTATCAGCTGATAAAATTATTTTAATTTCTCCAAATATTATGGGCTTTGTTTCAAGCCTTGCTAAAATTTTAACAGACAGATTTTACTGTTTAAAAACAGCAGAACGAAAAACTAAATTTGAAGAAGGCAAAAAAATGTTTTTTATATTAACTCAAAAGTCAGCTGACAGAAGCCATGGTGATATGGCAGCTAACTGGGCAAAAAGATTTTTTGAGCAGTATGGCTTAAAAACTTTTACTTTTGTAATACCTAACTGTAACTATGATAATACTGACGGTGTAAAAATAAAACTTGATGAAATAAAAATGAATGTATCAATGTTTTAATTATAAGGAGGATACTCTAATGGCAGTTTCTTACAAAGAATTAGGTCTTGTAAACACAAAAGAAATGTTTGCAGACGCTATGAAAAATGGTTATGCAGTTCCTGCATACAACTTTAATAATCTGGAGCAGATTCAAGCAATCATTCAAGCTTGTGCTGAAACAAAATCTCCAGTAATACTACAGGTTTCAAAAGGTGCAAGAAACTATGCTAATGCAACAATTTTACGCTATTTAGCTGTTGGTGCAGTTGAATATGCAAAAGAATTAGGCTGCAGCATACCTATAGCATTACATTTAGACCATGGCGACAGCTATGAACTCTGTGTTGACTGTATAGAAAAAGGTTTCTCATCAGTTATGATTGACGGCTCTCACCTGCCTTATGAAGAAAATGTTGCATTAACTAAAAAAGTTGTTGATTATGCTCATCAATTTGATGTTACTGTTGAAGGTGAATTAGGTGTGCTTGCTGGTATTGAAGATGAAGTTCAAAGCGAACATTCTCACTATACTGACCCAGATCAGGTTGAAGATTTCGTTAAACGCACAGGTGTTGATTCTCTTGCTATCTCTATTGGCACATCACATGGTGCATACAAATTCAAATTAAAACCTGGCGAAAGTGTTCCACCACTTCGTTTTGATATATTAGAAGAATGTGAAAAAAGACTGCCAAACTTCCCTATAGTTTTACATGGTGCTTCTTCTGTTCTTCCAGAATATGTAGAATTAATTAATAAATATGGCGGTAAAATGGAAAATGCAGTTGGAGTTCCTGAAGACCAGTTAAGAAAAGCTGCTAAATCTGCAGTATGTAAAATTAACATAGACTCTGACGGTCGTCTTGCATTTACTGCAAAAGTTAGAGAAACACTTGCTACTCAGCCGGGTGAATTTGACCCTAGGAAATATTTAGGCAATGCTAGAAGCGAACTTGTTAAAGCATATAAAGCTAAAAATGAAAATGTTTTAGGCAGTGCAAACAGAGTAAAATAAATATATAAGCAGAATGGGAAGTAATATTCTCATTCTGCAAAATAATATATAACTTTATTGTATAACATTTTTAAAAAAATAAGATATGTGAGATATATATGGATAAAAAATCATTTTGTAAAGGTATTTTATCAGTTTTTTATATACAGGATAATACATATAAAAAATTATATTGTAAATATGTTAAGCAAAATCCAAGTGAAGTAAATATTAAAGCCATAAAATCTGACTGGAATGCTGTAGGCTCAGATATTTAACAGGCATTAACTTCATACGAAAAAAAATTAGAAAATAGTAATATATGAATTGAAATAATAGTAAAAAAAATCTAGTAACAGTAAAACAAGAATACAGTAGTATGCTTCCATTGCCAGACCATTTAAGACAATATGATGAAAATTGAAATTATCCAAAAAATTTTTACTAAACTGCTGCTAAATAACTTTCTCTTTCCTACAATGATGTAAATCCATTAGTCTTTATTCTATACTTATTATAATAATATACTTTAAAGTTCATACACTTAACATTACACACAATTAAATAAATTATGCACCACTAAAATATGTCTCTCTGAGGCGGGACTAATGAGCCGAAGAGTCTTGATTGTAGATACTGCATATATTCACCACATTCTAGTTTATCGCAGACAGTAGAAATTGGCATATTATAGATTCTTCGCCTGTTGCACAGGCTCTGAATGACAAAATGAAAGGGGATAGCAGAATAAACATTGTAGCGATAACAATGCTCAGAATAGACAACTAGATAAATACAATATAAATTATATTTCTAAAATGCTTGTTATTAACTAAATAAGCTTATGATATGTATTGTCTAATTTTTCAGGCAAATTTCTACCCTTTAATAATTTTAATAATCAGTGATATAAACATTACAATAAATACAATTATTAATATTTTTTTAACAAAAGCCTGACCATTTTTAATAGCCATTTTACTGCCTATATAACTGCCTAAAACATTAGCGATTAAAAGAGGAATACCAATAACTATTATTACCTGCCCTGCTTTTAAAAACATTACTAATGCACCAGCACCTGATGCAAAATTTACTATTTTTGAAACAGCAGAAGCCTGAACCATATTCATACCTATTATAGAATAAAAAGCAATGATTAAAAATGTTCCCATTCCAGGACCAAAAAAACCATCATATATACCTAAAATAAACGAAATAACTGGTGCAGCAATATATAATTCTTTTTTGGAAAAATCTTTTACATTATGCTTCAAATTCTTTTTAGGAATAAAAGTTACAATAGCAGCAACAGGAAGAATAAAAAGGACTATTTTATTTAAAGTATCTTGAGAAACCCCTAAATTTATATGAGAGCCTGCCATCCCGCCTAAAAAAGCACATACAAGCCCAATTAATGCGACAGGCCATATTACAGTTTTACTGCGGATAAAGTTATATGCTGCAGCTGCAGTGCCAAACACTGCAGGCAGTTTATTTGTAGCTACTGCCATAGTTGGAGAAAGACCAGCAAGCATTAAAGCAGGCACAAGTATAAACCCGCCGCCCCCTGCAATACTATCTATAAAACCAGCACAAAATGAGGCAATAATTAAAAATGCAAGTATATAATAAGAATCAGAGATATATTCCATATAATCCCTCCAAAATAACCTATAATATAAATTTATAATTATTTCAATTGATTTCTTAAACGATTTAATATATACCTATTCTACTATCACTAGGAGGCTGATTAGTGGAGCTGATTGAAGTTATATCTGCAAAACTGCATGGAATAAAAATAACAGAAAGTGCACTGCATTATCATGGAAGTATAACAATTGATGAAGATATTCTTCATAAGGCAGGTATTCGTCCTATGGAGTTTGTATATATATGGAATAAAGCAAGTGGTGCAAGAATAAGCACTTATGTTCTTCCCGGAGAAAAAGGCAGCGGTGTTGTATGCTTAAACGGTGCTGCTGCAAGAAGCTGTCAGGTTGGAGATGAAGTGATTATATCTCTTTCTAAATATGTAACAAATGATGAAATGTCCGCTAGAAAAGCAAAAGTGCTTACTTTTAACCATAACAGCCGTATAAATACAATAGATGAAATATTAGAATATGATTTTATAAGTGATACAGAAGATAACTGGCAGTTTAGCATCAATAAGCTTTATTAAAATTATCTTTTAATTTATAAAGCATAAGTTTGATTTAAAAAAAATAAATTTTGTAAGCTATAAAGACATATGTTACAAAAATAAGTACAAAAAAATACCTCTTAGTATATATTATAAATTCAAGAAAAAACTAAACTAAGAGGTAAAAAAATGCGTAAGCTAATAATAACAGAAGAAATGCGCTATCGTCAACGGTTATGTGAGTATGCATTGAAAAAAGGAGTAACGAAAGCGGCACGGAAATACCAAGTGAACCGAATGTTTGTATACAGGCAGTTAAAGAAGTATGACGGGACAGTTCAAAGTTTATGCTTTAAAAGTCGTAGACCAAGAAACAGTCCAAATAAACATAGTGCATCAGAATTGGAATTAATATCTACAATGTATGCAACACACGGTTTATATGGTATTGCAGAGGTATATGTAAGACTTCTAGAATTAGGTTATAAGCGTAGTTTTGGCAGTATGTGTATGCAGATAAGGAATAAGTGCATAAAGTCATTAAACAAGGCAAAAAAGAGCTATAGAAGGTATGAAAATATAACAGGTCAGTATATAGGTGACAAGGTTCAGATAGATATAAAATATGTTCCACAGGAATGTATAATGTTTTCCAGCTATGGTAAAAAATATTATCAGATAACAGCGATAGATGAATACAGCAGAATGAGAGTATTAGAAATAGTAGAAGAAAAAAGCACATATGAAACAGGTAAGTTTTTAGACAAACTGGAAAGTAAATTTGGCTTTCCACTAAAAACAATTCAAGTGGATAATGGCTATGAGTTTGTAAATGACAAGGAAGTTACAAACAATAAAAGCTATTTTGAAGAGACAGCTGAAAAGAAAGGATATACTATTAAACGAATAAGACCTTATTCACCTTGGCAGAATGGAAAGGTGGAAAGAAGTCATAGAGAAGATAGTAAAATTTTATATGCTAATAATAAATTTTACTCTAAAAATGAATTAATTAATGCTATTAAAATACACCAAGAACGATATAATAATACAGCTAAAATATGTTTAAATTTTAAATCTCCATATGAGATTGTTGAAGAAAATAAATTAATGCTTGATTTATAATATAACAAAAGGTATTTTTTATCTAATCTGTAACATATGTCCTGTTAGTTAAGAAGTTTGATTTAAAAAAAATAAATTTTCTCTTGCAATATAAAAAAATAAGTTTATTAATAGTATATTATAATAATCGTTTTATCTTGGGAGAGAAAAAATGAAGGTAAATGAAAATTCAGGTGCAGAAAAAAGTGTATTATCTGCAATCAGCTCTAATTTTTTAGGCAGGGCTCCAAGGTGGTATAAGATTTTAATTATATCATATCTTATCATTAACCCTATTTTATTTGCTATTAATCCATTTGTTGCAGGCTGGGTGTTAATGGCTGAGTTTATCTCTACATTAGCATTAGCATTAGTGTGCTATCCACTGCCATCTGGTGGTTTATTAGCTATTGAAGCAGTCGTTATTGGTATGACTTCCGCAGAACATGTTTATGAGCATGTAGTAGATAATTTTCCAGTATTATTATTACTTATGTTTATGGTAGCAGGGATTTTCTTTATGAAAGAGCTGCTGCTTTTTATTTTTACCCGCCTTTTAGTAAGCGTTCGTTCTAAGATTTTATTATCACTAATCTTTTGTTTCCTTGGTGCATTTTTATCTGCATTTTTAGATGCTTTAACAGTTACAGCAGTTGTTATTACTGTTGCTTACGGTTTTTATGGAATATACCATAAGTATGCATCAAGCAAAGGGGACAGACAGACAAAATCTATTAAAGATGATGACTGTATTGATGAAATTGACAGAGAAGATTTAGACAATTTCCGTGGGTTTTTAAGAAACTTAATGATGCATGCTGCTGTTGGCACAGCATTAGGTGGTGCATTAACATTAGTAGGTGAGCCGCAAAACTTAATTATTGGTAAACAAATGGGCTGGGATTTTATTCAGTTCTTTAAAGAGTGTTCCCCTGTTTCTGTGCCAGTATTTTTTGCAGGTCTTATAACTTGTGTTTTAACAGAAGTATTTAAAATATTTGGCTATGGTTACCAAATGCCTGAAAATGTCCGTCAGGTATTAGAAGCTGAAGTGAAAAAAACTTCTGAAAATATGGACAGCAAAACTATCGGCAGATATATTGTAGAAGCTGCTGCTGGTGTATTTTTAATTATTGCACTTGCTCTACATTTAGCAGAAGTTGGTCTTGTTGGCTTAACTATTATCATTTTAGCTACATCCTTTACAGGGGTTATTGAAGAACACCACTTTGGTGAAGCATTTACAGAGTCACTGCCATTTACTGCACTTTTAGTTGTATTCTTTACAATTGTTGCAGTTATTGCAGACCAAGGCTTATTTAAACCTATTATTGATATAGTATTTGGAATGGATGGTAAACATCAGATATTAGCATTCTTCATTGCAAACGGTGTGCTTTCTGCTATCAGTGATAATGTGTTTGTTGCAACAGTTTATATTACTGAAGTTGTTTCAGCATTAAAAGGCGGTATTATTGACCAGCTGCAGGCTGATAAACTTGCAGTTGCTACTAATATGGGAACAAATATTCCATCAGTTGCAACACCAAACGGGCAGGCTGCATTTTTATTCTTATTAACTTCTACACTTGCTCCATTAATAAGATTATCTTATCTGCAAATGATGAAACTTGCACTTCCATATACTATTGTAATGACTGTAGTTGCATTAATTGCAACTAACTTTAATTTATAATGACATTAAAAAGTAAAGAAGAAAAGTTAATCAATATTTTAAAGGGTTATAAATCATGTGCCGTGGCTTTTTCTGGCGGCACAGATTCTACCCTGCTTTTATACTACCTGTCAAAGTTGAATATAAAAACAAAAGCATATACACTTCATTCTTACTTATATCCTGAAAGTGAGCTGAAAGATGCTGAAAATACTGCATCACAGCTTAATATTGAGCAGGAAATAATTTATCTTGAACCATTGGAAATGATAGAAAACATTAAATATAACCCAAAAGAAAGGTGCTATATATGTAAAAAATATATGTTTTCTATACTAAAAGAATTAGCTGAAAAAGATGGACTTTCAACACTGGTTGAAGGCTCAAACTATGACGATAGAAAAGATTTCCGACCGGGCTTTAAAGCTGTGCAGGAAGCAGGAGCAGTAAGCCCACTTGATATGGCAGCTCTTACAAAAGAAGATGTTAGAAACCTTTTAAAACAGGCTCATCTTAACTATAATAAGCCATCTTTTGCATGCTATTTTTCACGGTTTCCATATAATATGGAAATAAGTAAAGATATGATTGATATAGTATCTAAAAGTGAGTGTTATATACATTCTCTTGGCTTTAACAGTGCAAGAGTTAGATACCATAATCAAATCGCCAGAATAGAAGCATCAGAAAATCATATAAAAAATATCATAAATAATGAAGAAATCCGCAGTTCAATTACCACTTATCTAAAATCTCTTGGTTTTATCTTTGTATGTATTGATTTAGAAGAATATAAAACTGGTTCTATGAACAGGTTAATATAAATGAAAATTAAATTTATAAGATATGCTGTAATCATATTCTTATTGTGTCAATTTTTGGCACAAACAGGTTATGCATATAATCTGCCATTATTTAATGATACATTAAGTAAAAAAGGATTTATTAAAAAACATACTTTTAATATAGAGGCAGGATATGAATACTGCAGCACAGATGGATTTAGTTTAATAAAATCAAGCACAATAAACAGTGCAGAAATCAGCAAATCCAGTAATGGAATAAAAACAGAAACAGGACTTTATATTACACCATTTCTTAAATTATTTATAAACTACACATTTAGAAACAGTCTTTTAGACATTAAATATACTATAAATAAAGAAAGTAACAAAGACCTTGTAAAAGATTATACTGCTGTATTTTCTAGAAAAAGTAATGAGCATATTTATATGGCTGGATTTGTTACAGCTTATGAATGGACTATCAAAAGATACACTCCATATATATCATTTAAAGCAGGTTTTGGCGGGACAGCAGCAGACATATATGAAGATATATTTTACAATGCATCATTTGCACTAAAAGCAGGAACATATATAACATTTGATAAAAACTTTATATTAAATATATATGCAGGTGCAGATTACACTACTCTTTTTAACAGCGGATTAATGGCAGAAAATATTAATATAAATATACCTGATGAATATTTAGTAATTGGCACTGTTAATAATTTATATGCAGCAGTAGAATATCAAGAAAATTATGATAAAAATATAAATATGCTGCTTGGTGCAGAGCTGGATATTTATAAATATTCATCTATCTTTGCAGAAATGAAATTTATAAACAGCTTTGTATTTTATGCTGGTATAAAAGTAAAATTCTAGTTGAAAATGTATAATATTTTTGTAAACGCTGATTTTAGATACACAGGCTAAAAAATGTTATAGAAAATTTTTGAAGAAAAATATAATGCTTAAATTGCGGCATATAACACTTGTACATTCTGCTACCCCCCCCCACACACCCACACCCTGTCTATTAATAGCTATTTTATTATGAATGTTTGGGGTAAGGATCATAGAACCATGTATTAGTAAGCGCAATTCAAGG
>CAMWVK010000012.1 GCA_947177675.1 uncultured Mucispirillum sp. | reverse complement strand
CGATGATATAGTATATAATCAGCACTTAAAAGGATATGTAAATATGTAAGAGGTATGAAATGTTAAAGAAATATCTTATAACTCCCGGGCCTGTAGCAGTTCCAGAACAAGTGCTTTTAGATATGGCTCGCCCAATGATACATCACAGAACACCAGAATTTGAAGAAATATTTAAAGAAGCAAGAAATGGTTTAAAAAAAGTTTTTAAAACTGAGCAGGAACCTTTGATTCTTGCAAGCAGTGGCACAGGTGCAATGGAGGCTGCTGTTGTTAATACACTAAGCAAAGGTGATAAAGTATTAGTTATAAATGGTGGTAAATTTGGCGAACGCTGGATAAAAATATGCCAGTCTTATGGTATAAATGCAGAAAGCATTACTGTTGAGTGGGGTCATTCTGTAAACCCTGCAGATGTTAGAGCATTTCTTGATAAAAACCCAGATACTAAAGCTGTATTTGTGCAGGGCAGTGAAACATCTACAACTGTATATCATCCTGTTAAAGAGCTTGCTGCAATTACAAAAAACATGCCTAAAACATTATTTGTAGTAGATGGTATTACAAGTGCAGGTGTTCACGATACTCGTTTTGATGAATGGGGTATAGATATTTTAATTACAGGAAGTCAGAAAGCATTTATGCTGCCTCCAGGTCTTGCTTTTATTACATTAAGCCAAAAAGCATGGAATATGGTGGAAAAATCTACACTTCCTAAATTTTATTTTAATTTAAAAACTGAGCTTAAAAATCAGTTAAAGAATACTACTGCATGGACTGCAGGTGTAAGCTTGGTAGTTGGCTTAAAAACAGTTATTTCTATGATGGAAAAAGAAGGTATAGATAATATTTTTGCCCGCCATGCAGTTAATGCAGAAGCTACAAGAGCAGCAGTTAAAGCATTAGGCTTAAAACTTTTAGCAATAGATTCACCATCAAATGCAGCAACAGGCTGTTTCCTGCCTGAAAATATAGACGGCAAAGCTTTTGTTAAATATTTAAGAGATAAATGCGGTGTTTCTCTTGCTGGCGGTCAAGACCATTTAGCAGGTAAAATTCTCCGTATTTCTCACCTTGGCTACCATGATGCATTTGATACAATTACTGCAATCAGTGCCATAGAAATGGGGCTTAAAAAATTTGGTGCAGAAATTGAGCTGGGTAAAGGCACAGCTGCTGCACAGGCTGTATTAATGGGAGAAATGCCATCAATATGACAAATATTTCAAAAGAGCAGAACATAGAACGAAGTGGCAGAATAGAGAGTGCTTTAAATATTATAAAAGGCACTCTCAACCAGTATGGCTATACTGAACTGCATCTGCCTATTTATGAATATTATGATTTACTGCAGGATACAGTATTTAATTTCTCTGATGAAAGTATTATCCGTTTTATAGACAGGCATACTGGCAAAACATTAGTTCTTCGTCCAGACTTTACACCACAGGTATGCCGTATAGTATCAGGTATGGATAGTCTTCCGCTGCCATTTAGAGTATGTTATAAAGGCACAGTTTTCCGTTCAGTAGAAAAGGACAGAGGCATAAAAGGCGAAGAAAACCAAACAGGCTGGGAAATTTTTGGTGAAAACAGTATCTTTGGTGATATAGAGATAGTATTAACAGCAAATGCTGCACTAGATAAAATGGGGCTTAAAGGTTTCTGTTTTACTTTTGGAGATACTTTATTTTTAAACAGGATAAAAGCTCTTGCAGGTAAAAAAGGCGATAAAATACTTGAAACTGTTTCGGAAAGAAGAACACATGATTTAAAAAAATTAGTATCAGAAATAGATGCAGATAAAAATTTAAAAGATTTAATAGTTAAACTTCCACTTGCTTTTGGAGGAATGGATAATTTAAACACTCTTGCAGACCTTGTGTCATTTGACAAAGAGCTTTCTGAAAGAATAGAGTTTATCAAAAATCTTTTTAATCAGCTTATAAGCTGCGGAATAAGTGAAAAAATGTTAATTTTTGATGCTGCAGAATCAAAAGGGCTTGATTACTATACTGGTGTTCATTTTGAAATACTGCATGAAAACTACGGCAGTATATTAGGCAGCGGTGGAAGATACGACAAATTAATGTCAAAATTTGGTAAAGATTTAACTGCATGTGGTGCTGCATTAAATATTGATAATCTTTTACATTTTCCAATATGCAGCATTGCATCGCAGGAATATGATTATCTAATTATTGGCAAAGATAACTTTAAAAAATCTATATCACTTCGCAAAGAAGGCAAAAGTGTTATATTTATAACAGAAGAAAACCAGAAAGAAAACTTTATGAAAAATTATACTTTTAAAAATATAATTTAATGGGGGAAATAATGAGCTGTTCAGCAGTGCTTGGTGCCCAGTGGGGCGATGAAGGAAAAGGAAAAATAGTAGATATGTATTCAGAACAGGCAGATGTTGTTGTCAGGTATCAGGGCGGCCACAATGCAGGTCATACTGTATGGGTGGATGGTGTAAAATACATTCTAAGACTTATCCCTTCTGGCATTATCCATGAAAAAACAATCAATATAATAGGTAATGGCACAGTAATTGAGCTTGATGCTTTATTTAAGGAAATTAATGAGCTTAAAGAAAAAGGTGTAAAATTTGACGGCAGATTTTATATAAGCGACAGAGCTCATGTAATTATGCCATACCATATCTTTTTTGATAAACATAAAGAAGAGCTAAAAGGTGATAATAAAATAGGCACAACAGGCAGAGGTATAGGTCCTGCATATATGGATAAAACAGCAAGAAATGGTATCCGTATAGGTGATTTATTTAATGAAAAACTATTTAATGAAAAAATTAAAACTAATGTAGAAGAACTTAATAAGTATGCTGTTAAAGCTTATGGTGTAGACCCTGTTAATATAGATGAAGTAAAAGCATACTGCAAACGCCATATAAATGACTTAAAACAATATGTTACAGATACAGCATATTTAATAAACAAATTAATAGATGAAGGCAAAAAGATAATGCTTGAAGGTGCTCAGGGCACAATGCTTGATGTGGATTTTGGAACATACCCATTTGTTACATCATCAAATGGCACAGCAGGCGGTGCATGCACAGGAACAGGTATTTCTCCAAGAAAAATATCATGTATAGCTGGCGTTATGAAAGCATATACAACAAGAGTTGGCAGCGGTCCATTTCCAACAGAGCTTTTTGATGAAGATGGTGAAGCATTAGGAAAAGCTGGCCATGAGTTTGGAGCAGTTACAGGCAGACCAAGAAGATGCGGCTGGCTTGATTTAGTTGCTGCAAAATATGCTGTTACGGTAAACGGGCTTGATTATATAGCACTTACTAAAATGGATGTACTTGATAATATGCCTGTAATAAAAGTATGCACAGCTTATGAAATAGATGGCAAAATAGTAGAGCAGTTTCCTGCTGATTTAGAAAGTCTGGAAAAAATCAAACCAGTATATAAAGAGTTTAAAGGCTGGATGACAGACCTTACAAAAGCTAAAAAAATAGAAGACTTTCCAATGCAGGCAAAAGAGTATATTGATTTTATATCAAGCTATTTAGGTATTCCATACTGTGTAGTATCTATTGGTCCAGACAGAAACCAGACAATAGTATTAAATGAAATATTTAAATAAACTTATATTGTGGGGAGTATAAAAGCTCCCCTTTTTATAAATACAGATAAATACTTTAAAAAGTAAAAAAATATATATAGTAAATAAGAAAATTCATTGGTATATAATTGTCAAATTACCTGTTAAAAGTTTTTTTAAAAAAATTAAAAAAAATTATTGACTTTTATTTTTTACTCTGTTATATATTATTTCCACCCGAGATTAGCCGAACTTGCTCGGGTAATATTAGGAGCCGTTAGCTCAGACGGTAGAGCAATTGCCTTTTAAGCAATGGGTCATTGGTTCGATCCCAATACGGCTCACCATTTATTTTTTATATATGACCCGTTCGTCTAGCTCGGCCTAGGACATCGGCCTTTCACGCCGACAACAGGGGTTCAAATCCCCTACGGGTCGCTTTACCAAACGGACGGTTAGCTCAGCTGGGAGAGCATCGGCCTTACAAGCCGAGGGTCACAGGTTCGATCCCTGTACCGTCCATTTTTTAGTATGGGGGCGTAGTTCAGTTGGTTAGAACGCTGGCCTGTCACGCCAGAGGTCGCGAGTTCGAGTCTCGTCGTCCCCGTTCCAAGCTCTGTTTAGGCAGAGCTTTTTTTATGTCTTTTTTATAATTCTTTAATTTTGTCATCTGCATATAAAAGAAAATGAAAAAATATAAAGATAGTATTTGAAATTATTTTACATTGATGTATAATAGTAGATGAAGCAGGTATTATTTTAAATAGTTGGAGAAAAAAATGGCAGATAAACCAAAAGACCATGTATATGTTGAAGAAGGCGAATTAAGAAAAATGCGCGACCCTAGAACTGGGCAGATAAAAGAAGTAGATTTAAGTTTGTCTGCCTTATCAAAAACAATGGAAAATATTCGTAAAAGTGCAGAAATTATTAATCAGCCAAATGTAAGCTTTGATATGGCTATGGGCAGGTTTGAGTATATTAAAGAATTAGTGCTTGATTCTGCACAGTTTTCACCAAGACTGCAAAATCTGCAGATAAAAGTACTTAATAAAAATATAGAAATAGTAAAAAATATTGATGAGCTTGATGAGATAAAAGCTCAGTTTGCTAAACAGTATTACATTAAAGAAGCAAAAAATATATTAGCAAAAACAGACAGAAAGTCTGGCTTTCAACGAGTTGATTCTCTGCAAAATGCCCTTGAACTTCTTATGAAAGGCAAAAAACATGTTGGTGATGATGAAGAATATAATAAATATATAGTTTCATTAAGAAAAGAGATAATGGAACATCATAAATCAGCATCTAATCTTTCAAAAGATATATAGTATAATCTTATCAGGGCTTTTAAAGCCCTTTTTTATTTAAAATTTATAAACCATTGTAAATTCCAAAAACGATTGTAAAAAATGCTTGAAAATAAACAGTTGCTGAACCTCTTTAACAGTCTCCAAAAAAGTTCGCAATTTAAAAAAAGTAACAGTATAAAACATTGAATACTAAATAAAGCATTCCACCAAAGAACTACAAAGAGAGCATAAAATGGATATAGAAAATATTAATATAGAAACATAATGAAGAAATATGCAGTAATAATATAGTTGTTGGCATATTTCTAATACAGAAAACTATATTATGCTTATTATAATATATCTTTTGAATATTCTGGCAGTATTTATAAAATACTATCAAGCTTGACTAATGATACAAGTGCATTATCCAGATTTTAAAGATTTCTGTATTTAATGGATAAATGAACGGATATCTTCTCCACTAGTTCTTAATATCTCATACCTGACCTTTATTATTATCTTATTTCAAATTAGCCTATTATCTTAAAATAGCACTTTTATGGCAGTGTTACTTTCAGTCTATCCTGTCTGAAATAGTTTTCCATTATTTCTGACATTGTTTCTTTATTGCCACTATTATATGATGATATATATTCTCCAAAACCGCCCCTGCCGTTTATATATCCTTTTTCCGATATTATAATATCGCTCCCTTGAAACGAGTAAAGTTTCCTATATATTCCTTTTTTACTTGGATATGATATAACACCATATCTTTCTTCTTGAAATGCTGTACCTTTTCCGTAAGCTGTAAAATTTAAGCTTTTTGGTGCTGAAAGTGATGTTATTTCACCAGATTCTGATATAGTCTGGCTTATTACCTGACCTGATAATATATTATAAATTACCGCAGTGCCATCTGATGAGCCTATGGCAGCACGAGTGCCATCATTACTTATCTTTACAGATTTTACTGCATCTTTAAATAATGAAAATTCTTTTACAGGCATTATTTTACCTATATTATATATACGGACAGTATTATCATATCCTCCACTGATTAAAATATCTTTATCCACAGCAAAATCAAGACTCATAATTAACTGGCTGCCTGCCCTGTAAGTATCAGTGATTTCCCTTTTTTCTAAATCAGTAATATAAATATCCCCATTTTTTGAACCAGCAGCCAATATTTTACCACTGCTGTTTACTGCAATAGAATAAATGCCATTTTTATATCCTTCATAAAGTCCGGTATTTACCCAGTTTTTTGTATCATATTCATATATGATGGCAGGATAAGCAATGTATAACTTATCTGCTTTTGGGCTTAATGCAACGGCACGCACACCCATACCCGGTTTTATAATTCTCTTAATTTCTTTATAACTTTCTATATCCCAAAAAATAATCACATCATCCTGCCCTGCACTTACTAAATACCTGCCATCATAGGATACACTCATAGATATGACTGGCTTTTTATGTGCATTATCAAGAAGTGCTATATCAGAAGTTTTCACATCTATAAGCCTTATATTTCCATCAAAACTGCCAAAAACTGCCACCTGCTCCGTTGCTGCGGTACTTGATACATAATATGCTTTGCTGTAATCTATCTTTGGTGCTGCTGATAAATTAAATGCATATAAAATTATTACTGTAATAAATATTTTTTTCATATAATACCCTACTGCATTTTCTTTCTGTTTGGTGCTGTTGTATATGTAATAGATGACATAGTTTTATCTCCCTGCTGTCTTTTAAAAAGGTATAATACATCCTGCATAAGCACTTCAGGGCGGACATTTTTTAAATAACCTATTTTATCAATAGTATATTCTGGCACAATATGTTCTGCCATTGGTTCTCTTTCTAAACCAAAGGCATATAAAGTTTCGCTGCCAAAAGGTGCCTTAACCCTGTAATGTCCTAAACTTATCCATTTATTTACATTCTTTTCGTCAATATATTTAATAAACTTATTATTCCAGTCTAAAAGTAAAATATTTGCTTCACCGTCAGGTGCATTATTTGCTGTAAGAAAATATACATATCCCGATTTATTTGCTTTAACAAGCAGAGTAAAAGGCTCATTTTCCCGTAAAAATGCTGGGTCGCCATCAGTAGATATTTTCAGCCATATTTTATAATCTGTTTTTGGAGGTGTATATGTATTTAAAATAGATGAGAAATCAGTTTTTGGCACAGTTCCCATTGTAACAAGCTCTTTTGGTATTTTAACAGCTGATGATTTTAATACTTTTGATACTCCAGTAATCAGTGAGCATGCCATAATAATATCACTGACGCTTTGGTAATACGAGCAGCGAAGTTTATTTCTGCCATCTTCTTCTACTTCCACAGAGTTTACCTTAGTTGAAAGCATATCTTTAAAAAATGCACCAAACTCTGTAACATTTTCTTTGCCTGCATACAGAACTGGTGCTACGAATATATTTTTTTCATTCATATCTTTTGTAAGCACTTCTGCAGCTACTTCTAAACTTGGTGGAGTTTCCTGTATTTCAAGTATCATTTTTAATGCTTCTGAACCACTTATTCTAGGCAGTAAATAATCTTTTATACCAAGTACATCTGCCACAGCCTGATAGCTTTCATATTCATCATACAGGTTCTGCACAGATTTTAATACTCTGTAATTTAATGCTTTATCACCGCCTGTTTTTACATCTTTTGTCATTTCATCAATACGACCTGCAATATCTGTAAGTTTTTTACTGTATAATGAAGGATTATCAATAACAGCAGTAGCTTTGTGCCTGCCATTTTCACGGGAATAATATACTGACGGATTAAGCAGCGGCACATTTGTAGAAAGTTTTGTCCAGCGTGTATAATCTGACTGTATTTTATCCTGATTTTTATATGTTGTCTGCTCATGCTTTGAAAATACCTGCACTTTTACTGAGGCTGATAAATCAGACAATGCTTCCTGTTTTGCTTCTTCCATTGTAGAGCCATAGCCTACTCCCTGTAAATCTGCACTGTAAGCATTAAAAGCGAATAAAACTGTAAATAAAAATAAAATTAACTTTTTCATACTATTTCCATGCTGTAAAAAATACTCTGTCTTCAAAAGGCTCTATTCCAATATCTGCACCATAAGTATATGCAGTATTTCTAAAGCCTGCTTTTTTGAGTATTGATATTAAAAGCTTTTCTTCATAATATCTTTCATATATTTTATTATCATATCTTACCCATTTATTATCTTCTTTAATAAATGCAGTTAAAGAGTATGTTATTAATTTTTCTATACTGTTATATGAGCCTTGAGAAATAAAAACTTCATTTTCTTCTACCGCAGAAAAATCACTTAAATCTACATCAGTTGAAGAAGAAAGAGAGTTTACATCAAAAATAAATATTCCATTTTCTTCTAAATGCTCATAAATATTTTTAAATACTAATAATACATCATCTTTACTTAAAAGATGGTTTATGCTGTCAAAAAGGCAGGTGATGGCTTGAAATTTCCTGCCTAAATTAAAATCTCTTGCATCTGCCTGAATAAATTCTACTGCTGGAGCATTTTCTTTTGCAAAGTCCAGCATAAGGCTTGAACCGTCAAGCCCTGTCATATTATAGCCCCTTTCATGCAGTAAACCTGCCACATTGCCAGTGCCGCAGCATACATCTAAAATATGTGCATTTTCTTCTAATTTTTCAAGCAGAAGAATATCTAATGCCTTTTCTAAATAAAGTGGTGCATTAATCGTCCAGTATTTATTATAAAAATAAGCAAAGCAGTCATATTCTTTATATATATCAGCCACAATTGCAGCTCCCAAAAGATATTGTGCCCTCATTATTATTTTTTACATTTTCAAAAAAATGGTTTACAGGACCGCTGCCACTGCCTATATTCATATCTGCCCCGTATATAATGGCTGATGTTATATACTGTTTTGCATATTTTACCGCATCAAGCAGCGAAAAGCCTAATGCAAGGTATGAGCATATTGCAGAAGAATAAGTGCAGCCTGTGCCGTGAGTATTTTTTGAATTTATACGCATGGCAGCTATTTCATAATGATTTTCACCGTCAAATAATGTATCAACAGATTCTTCCCCCTTAAAATGACCACCTTTTATGATAACATTTTGCACACCCATTTCTTTTATTTTCCTGCATGCAGTATCTGCATGTTCCTGACTTTCTATTTTCATATTGCATAAAAGCTCTGCTTCTGGTATATTTGGTATAACCACATAGGCAAGTGGGAAAAGCTTTTCCACCATATAGGAAACAGCATCATCTTTTAAAAGCTTTGCTCCGCTTGTGGCAACCATTACAGGGTCTAGCACATAAGGGCTTTTATTCCTTGATTTTAATACATAAGATACTGCTTCTATTATATCCTTTGAAAAAAGCATACCTGATTTTACAGCATCAGGTGTTATATCATCATATACAGCTTCAATCTGAGTAATAACTGATTTTGTGCTTAATTCTTCAATATATTTAACACCAAGCGTGTTTTGAGAAGTAACAGCAGTAATAACACTCATACCAAATACACCTAATGCACCCATTGTTTTAATATCTGCCTGTATGCCTGCACAACCGCCACTGTCACTTCCTGCTATTGTTAATGCTTTTTTTACCATTATGCTATACTCCATGTATCCATTGTATAATTTTCTTCGTTTACTGAATATGTGTTGTCTCCTGCTGGTATAAATTCAATATCTATAACACCCGGCACCTGTTTTAAAAGCTCTAAAAACTCTGTTTCAGGGCATACTTCATATTCTTCAGATACTCCCATTAACACTCTTTTATTAGGCAGTATAAATTCTACCTGCACAGGCAGGCTGCCTTTAAACCGTGCGAGCAGGGTTTTTATCTGGAATACCCTGTCTGGTGTTGATTTCTCAGTATCTATTGTAATTTTTAAACGGGCAGTATTTTCTTCTAATGCCTGCCCTAAAGTCATAATTTTTCTTGCACTAATAATGCCTGTGCTGTCTTCATGATTTGGTGTAAACATACCCTTGACAGCTATTATATTATCTTCTTTTAAGTGCATCATATTATCTGCATAAGTTTTTGGAAAAACTACTATCTCTACACTATTTTTTGCATCTTCAAGCTCTAAAAATGCCATTTTTTCTTTTTTAGTTTTTGTAATGTGTATTCGTATGCTTTTAATCATACCTGCAACAACTACTTCACCCTCACTTCGCATACCGCTTACAAGTTCCATATCTTCTGCAAAAGTTTCTATATATTTATTATATTCCCGTAATGGGTGGCTTGAATAGTAAAAGCCTAATATTTCTTTTTCTCTAAAAAGCAGTTCTCTTGCAGAAAGTTCTTCCACATCTGGATAAAATTCGTCTTTTTCTCCAATTAAAAAATCTTCTATTGAGCCAAAACCTTTTTCTCTGTCCTTTGCTTTGCTGGCTGCTGCTTCAAGTGCAGTCATATACACACATATATGCTGATGCCTTGATTTACCAAAACAGTCAAGTGTGCCAGAATAAATAAAAGCTTCTATAGTTTTTTTATTAGCAGATGATTTAAAATCCATTCTGTCACATAAATCATATATGCTTGTATAGTCACCATTTTTTTCCCGCTCTTTAATAAATGATTCAATAGCTGCCTGCCCTACACTTTTAATGGCTCCAAGACCAAAACGAATGCCATCATTTTCCACTCTAAAATCAGAGTAACTTTTATTAATATCCGGCGGAAGTATTTTTATGCCCATTTTTGTACATTCATCTATATATTTTACTACATCATCAATATTATCAATAGAAACAGATAATAATGCACTCATATATTCTTTTGGATATTTTAGTTTTAAATAGGCTGTTTGATATGCAACATAAGCATAAGCTGCTGAGTGTGATTTATTAAAACCATAGCCTGCAAATTTATCTATTAAGTCATATAAATCTGATGCTTTTTGCACATCTTTTCCTAATTTTTGTACACCGGGTATATTTTTTTCTTCATCACCGTATAAGAATATGGCTCTATTTTTTTCCATTTCTTCTTTCTTTTTCTTACCCATAGCACGCCTAAGCATATCCGCAGCACCAAGAGAGTAGCCGCCTAAAACTTGAGCTATCTGCATAACCTGCTCTTGATAAACAATAACTCCATAAGTTTCTTCTAATATATCTTTGATTTCTTCAAAAGGATATATTACTTCTTCTTCACCATGTTTTCTTTTTATAAAACTGTCAAGCATACCACTTTCAATAGGTCCTGGACGGTATAAAGCATTAGCAGCAATAATATCTTCAAAAACCGTAGGTCTTAATTTTTTAAGCAGTGATTTCATACCCGCACTTTCAAGCTGGAACACTCCTGCTGTCTCTCCTCGCTGCAGCATTGCATATACTTCCATATCATCAAATGGAATATGGTTTATATCAAAATCCTTATCCACTGTGGCATTTATTCTTTTTACTGCCTCATCAATAATTGTTAAGTTTTTAAGCCCTAAAAAGTCAAACTTAATAAGTCCAACAGATTCTGCCGCACCTTTTTCAAACTGCAGAATAACCTCACCCTTTGGACCTTTTGCCAGTGGTGCATACTCTACAAGCGGTTTATCGGCTATTACAACACCAGCCGCATGCATACCAACCTGACGGATAGAACCTTCCAAATTTTCACTATGTCTGCGTATTTCTGCCCCATGCTCTATATTTTCAAATTTACTGTATAATTCTGGGTCTGCATCGTAAGCTTTTTGAAATGTGGTAATACTTGGACCATCTGGAATAGATTTAGCAAGCTTATTTACTTCCACAAGTGGAGTATTATATACCCTGCACACATCTCGGACAGCATTTTTTGGCTTTAATGTGCCAAATGTTACTATTTGAGATACTTTTTCTTCCCCATATTTTTGGCTTACATATTTTATAACTTCTTCTCTGCCTCTTATGCAGAAGTCTATATCAAAATCTGGCATACTGACACGCTCTGGATTTAAAAATCTTTCAAAAAAAAGTTTAAATTTGATAGGGTCAATATCTGTAATAGTTAATGAATAAGCTACAAGTGAGCCAGCTCCTGAACCCCTGCCTGGACCTACTGGAATATTGTTTTTTCTTGAATAGTTAATAAAATCCCACACTATTAAAAAATATGCATCAAAGCCTTTCATAACAATAATTTCAAGTTCATAATTAAGCCGTTCCCAATATATAGGATGTTTTTCTTCTGGCACTTTTTTAAGACGCTCTTTTAATCCATTTTCAGAAAGTTCTCTAAAATATGATTCAAGAGTATAGCCTTTCGGCACTTCATATTGCGGCAGGTGGTTTATACCAAAAGTTATACTTACATTACATCTTTCTGCTATTTTTACAGTATTTTCAACAGCTTCTGTACAGTAACTGAAATCATTATACATTTCATCAGGATTTTTTACATAAAGCATGCTGGAATAATCCATTCTGCCGCTTCGGGAGTGCATTATTGCAGGGTCTAATGTATCAGAAGTATCTCTGCTTAAATCATCTAAATCATCTTCTCTTGCAAGATAGCCGTTTACATCGCCTTCTGTTTGTGGTGCAGTGTCTGTTTTTACATGCTGAAATGTTTCTACAGGTTTTAATCTAGTTTTAAATTTTTCATCGCCCACCTGACCAAGCTGTATTTGCATTAATATATTATGTGATGAATAATCTTCCTTATTTAAATAATGGCTGTCACATGTGGCAACAAGTGGTATGCCTGTTTCTTTTGATATTTGTATAAGCTGATTATTCACTATTTTCTGCTCTGGAATACCATTTTCCTGTATCTCTAAAAAGTAGCTGCCTCTGCCAAGTATTTCATCATATTCAATAGCAGCATCTCTTGCTGCTTCATATCCTTCCTTTAAAAACTTACGGGATATTTCGCCACCTAAACATGCAGAAAGAGCAATTATCCCTTTTGAATACTGCCTTAATGTTTCCTTGTCTATTCGTGGTTTTCTATAAAATCCTTCTAAAAACCCTATAGTAGAAAGCTTGTAAAGATTTTGCAGACCTTCATTATTTTCTGCAAGTAACACTAAATGGTAGTTAGTATCATCACCCTGCTTATAATAGTCTTTCTTATCAAAACGACTGCCGGGAGAAATATAAAACTCACTGCCTATAATAGGCTTTATACCTTCTTTTTTCATAGTATTGTAAAAATCTATTATACCATACATTACACCATGGTCAGTAATGGCACAGGCATCCATTCCATTTGCTTTTAAATTTTCAGCCAGTTTTTTAATTTTGATTGCACCATCAAGTGCAGAATACAGCGTATGCAGATGAAGATGAACAAACCTTCCTTTTAAGCTTTCTTTTTCTTTTACTTCTGACATTTACAACCTCACTCTGCCTATAAGCTCTAGTAACTGATGAGCTGTATAAGGCTTTTTAATACAGCATAAATTATGCTCTTTACATTCTACAATATTAGATGAGCAAACTATGTCGTCTTTCTGCATATTTTTTTGATAATCAGAATAATCTGCATATACTTTTAAATCTATTCCACGCCTTTTTGTTACAATCTGAGCAGCAAGGCGTATATCTTCTTCTATTTCTAATAATATTATATCTGCCATAT
>CAMWVK010000011.1 GCA_947177675.1 uncultured Mucispirillum sp. | reverse complement strand
ATAAAATGTAGCGAGCTATTTTTTGCAAGAATAATATTTATAAAAATATATGCTGGAATTAGAAATATTAGCTGAAAAGCATTATTAGGCTGGCTTTAGATTGTATGAAAAAGTATATTTTTTTTAAAAACAATCTAAAGCTATTGATATTCAATGACCTTAATTATATTAATTAAAACACTATGCCTGATAAACTAATCTGCCATTTTTAAATGTATATAAAGCTATGCCTTTTAATTGTTTGTTTAAAAATGGAGTGTTAAATGATTTAGATTTGTTCATTTCTTTAGTATAGGTATATTCAAAATCTGCATCAATAACCACAATATCAGCTTGTTTTCCTTTTGCAATAACACCTAAATTTTCTTTTCTAAGAATTTTAGATGGATTATAAGACATAAGTCTTGCAAAATCTGTCCATGAAAGTCTTCCTTCATTTATTCTTTTAATGGTTAATGGAACAGTTGTTTGATATCCAATAATACCAACTGGAGCAAGTCCAAATTCTACAAACTTTTCATCATCTTGATGTGGTGCATGGTCTGTAGAAATACAGTCTATTGTGCCATCTTTAAAGCCTTGTAAAATAGCTTCAATATCTTCTTCTTCTCTTAAAGGTGGGCTCATTTTATAATTTGTATCATAAGTTAAGCAGTTTTCATCTGTTAATGTAAAATGGTGAGGTGTTGCTTCTGCTGTAACATTAATACCTTCATTTTTACCCCAGCGTATTATATCAACAGCTTCTTTTGAGCTAACATGGCTTATATGCACTCTTGATTTTGTAAGGCGTGCCAGCATAATATCTCTTGCAATAATAATGGATTCTGATTCTGAAGGGATGCCGTTTAAACCATTAATTGCAGAAATCCTTCCTTCATGCATATATCCATTACCTTGAAGATTAGTATCAATAGCATGAACAGAAATAAAAGAATCAAAATATCTAACATATTCTAATGCTCTACGCATTACTTCTGCATTCATAATAGTATATCCATCATCAGAAAAACCGCATACACCATTTTCTATTAAGTCACCCATTTCTGTAAGTTCTTCGCCTTTTAATCCTTTTGTAACAGCACCATAAGGAAGTGCATCAAAAAGCCCGTCTTTTTTTGATTTATTAATAATGAATGCAGCAACAGGAGCATTATCTATTACAGGTTTAGTATTTGCCATACAGCATGCAGTAGTAATACCACCAGCAACAGCAGCCTGACCAGCACTTGTAATATCTTCTTTATATTCAAACCCTGGCTCTCTCATATGCGAGTGCATATCTATAAGACCGGGAAGAACATATTTTCCTATGCAGTCATACACATTATCAGTTTGAATATCTTCATTAGTAATATCTTCAATAATATTATCATTTATTAAAATATTACCTTCAGTTATTTTGTCATGATTTACTATTTTGCAGTTTTTAAGTAATGTTTTCATATATATTTCACCATCTTTTATTTTAACATAGCAAGAAAACTTAATACTGCCATTCTGACAGCAACACCATTTTCTACTTGATCTAATATTGCAGAATTTGCACTGTCAGCTACAACAGAAGAAAGTTCTACACCTCTGTTAATTGGACCAGGGTGCATAACCATAACATCACTTTTAGCCTTCTGCATAACGGCAGGAGTAAGTCCAAAAAGTTTGGAATATTCTCTTTCTGATGGAATAAGAAGTTTTGCCATTCTTTCTCTTTGTATTCTAAGCATAATTATAACATCAGCATTTGCAACTGCTTCTTCTATATTTTTCGCTATATTTACACCAAAAGCTTCAATTCCAACAGGAAGCATAGTAGGGGGTGCAAAAAGAGTTACATTCATACCATAAGTTTTCATAGCCCAAATGTTACTTCTTGCAACTCTTGAGTGAGTAATATCTCCAATGATTGTAACATTTAAACCTTCAAGCCTGCCTTTTTGCAGCTTAATGGTTAAAAGGTCAAGCATACATTGAGTAGGGTGTTCATTAAGTCCATCGCCAGCATTTACTATGTGGGCTTCTACATTATCTGCTACAAATTTTACTGAGCCAGAATAGCTGTGTCTGATAACAACAATATCAGAAGCCATTGCTTCAATATTTTTAACAGTATCCATTAATGTTTCACCTTTTTGGGTGCTTGATGTAGATGTGCTGATATTAATAACATCTGCTCCTAATCTTTTACCAGCTATCTCAAAAGAAGTTCTTGTTCTAGTAGAAGCTTCAAAAAATAAGTTTACAATAGTGCGCCCTTTTAATACAGGAACTTTTTTAACTTCCCTTTGATTTATTTCTCTAAAACTCATTGCTTGATTTAAGATATAATCTATCTGCTCTTTTGTTAAATCTTGAGTAGATATAAAATCTTTTTTATTATAAATCATATTAAGCCTCTCTATCGCTTATAGTAACGCAGTCATCATCTACATTATCTATTTCTTTTACTTTTACATGTATAACTTCGCTTTTTCTTGTAGGGATATGTTTTCCTGTAAAATCGGCATGTATTGGCAGTTCTTTATGACCTCTGTCTACAATAACTGCAAGCAAAATTTTTGCTGGTCTGCCATAATCAAGCAGTGCGTCTATTGCAGAGCGAATTGTCCTGCCTGTAAAAAGCACATCATCAACTAATATAATAGTTTTACCATTAACATCAAAACCTATATCTGATGATTTTACTTCAGGCATATTTGCAATTTCTGATAAATCATCTCTATATAATGTTATATCTAAAATACCAGATTTTAATGGTCTTTTATTATGGCGGCATATACTGTCTGTAATACGGTTTGCAATATATTCGCCGCGTCTTCTAATTCCAACTATATAAGTATTATCATAATCTGTAACTTTTTCAATAATTTGAAAGGTCATACGCTCAATAATTGCATGCATTTCTGCACTATTAATTAAGATTTTCTCTTTTTCCATAAATAACCTCCACATATATAATTCTGTAAATAGTAAAAGTTATATAATAATAAGTCAATAATTTTATAACAAATATTAATAATCTATCTATTTATATAATATTTAAGTTGATTATTATTATTAAATTTTATAATATGCAAAATGATTAATTTTGAAGTAAGACATTTTGTGTTTAAATTAATTATAGTTTTTACTATTCCATTATTTTTAAATGGGTGTGCATGGATAGCTGGTGTGGCTTTAGCTGGTGCTGTTTCTACAATAGTTTTCACTGCAGGTTCAGTATCAGATATTGATAAAACAGAAAAAGCTCTTGCTGTAGAAAAATTAATATATGCTTTTGAAGCAAATAAAGGCACTATTAATGATTTAAGCTTTGTAGATGGATATGTGGAAGGAACTGTTGATAACCATACAGTAACCGCTTATATTTATACACGGAGAGATGGTGTGCTTGATATAAATGTAAGAGCTACCAAATATTTAATTTCTAATGCAGATGTTGCACAAAAAGTAATTGATAAATATAGGAACTATATAAGATGATTAGACAAGCAAAAATTAATGATGCACCGGTTATTCAGCAAATAGTAAATCAGTATGCAAAAAAAGGGCAGATGCTTCAAATCAGCAGGAATGAAATATATGAAAAAATATATGAATTTGTTATATGGGAAGATGACGAAGCCATTAAAGGTGTCTGTGCACTGCATCCAACATGGAGTGATACTGCAGAAATTCGCTCATTAGCTGTAGTTGAGCAGTACAAAAGGCAGAAAATAGGGCAGTCAATGGTAGAATATTCTTTAAAAAGAGCAAAAGAAACTGGTTTTACAAAAGTTTTTGCACTTACATATATGCAGGATTTCTTTGAAAGCTGCGGTTTTAAAGTAACTGAACTTGACAGCCTGCCAAAAAAAATATGGACAGACTGCTTAAAATGTTCTAAATATCCAGATTGTGATGAAACTGCAGTAATTATTGAAATATAGAATAAAAATATAGAAAGGACAGTATGTTAGAAGAAATATTTCAAGAAATAGATGAATTAAATAACAAAGTAAAAAGTTTTGCTCCAGCAGTTAAAGAAGATATATTGCAGAAAAAAGTAGATGATATAGAAAATATGTGTATTACAGATAAAGACTTTTGGTCAAAAAAAGAATCAAAACATCTTTTAAAAGAACAGTCTGCAATTAAAAAGTTTTTAGAGTTATACAAAAGTCTGCTGCAGATAAAAGAAGACTGTGATGTTTTAGTAGAGCTTTATAAAGAAGGTGAAACTTTTATAGAAAAGGACATAATAGATACTTTTTCTCAGTATAAAAAACAAGCTGTAGATTTTGAATTAAAGCTTATATTAAGTGACCAGCATGATATAAATAATGCGATTGTAACAATACATTCAGGAGCTGGCGGCACAGAAGCAGACGACTGGGCATCTATGCTTTTTAGAATGTATTTAAGATGGGCAGAGAAAAACAGCTTTAAACTTGAAATATTAGACCAGCTTGATGGTGATGAAGCAGGGATAAAATCCATTACATTTAATATTATTGGTGAATATAGTTTTGGCTATTTAAAAGGTGAAAGTGGTGTTCACAGACTTGTTCGCATATCACCATTTGATTCTCAAAACAGACGCCACACTTCATTTGCTTCTGTATTTGTGCTGCCTGAAATTGATGATGATTTAGAAATAGAAATAAACGAAGCAGATTTAAGAATAGATACATATAGAGCAGGTGGAGCAGGCGGGCAGCATATTAATACAACAGATTCTGCTGTTAGAATAACACATATACCAACAGGTATTGTTGTATCATGCCAGAATGAAAGAAGTCAGCATAAAAACAAAGCTTCAGCTATGAAAATTTTAAAATCAAAGCTTTATGAATATGAAATAGAAAAAAGAAGTGAAGCTAAAGAAAAAATGGAAGACAGTAAAACAGATATTGGCTGGGGAAATCAAATTCGCTCTTATGTTATGCATCCATATAAAATGGTTAAAGATTTACGCACAAGATATGAAACAGGTAATGTTGATGCTGTTATGGACGGAGAATTAGAACAGTTTATAAGGCAGTATTTACTTTTTGCTGCAGGAATAGAGAATGAAAATAAATAGTTTAGATAATATGAATATTATACCTCGCCCAACTTATGCTGTTATTGATATGGAAAGATTTGGACATAATATAGATATTGCTAGAAACCTTTCAAAATCAGATATTATTGCTGTTGTAAAAGCAGATGCTTATGGTCATGGTGCAAAAAATTTAGCAAGATATGCTTATGAAGAAAAGAATGTAAGAAATTTTGCTGTTGCTACAATGATTGAAGGTATAGAGCTTAGAAAAGTATTATCTTCTAAAGATACAAAAATTGTAGTGCTTGGCTATGTAAGCGATTCTTTTGTAAAGGAAGCATTACAGTCTTTACTTACTCTTCCAGTTTTTGATTACAAATATGCAGAAATAATTTCTAAAGCTGCCAAAGAGTTAGGTATAGAAGCTCATGTTGCACTGGAAATTGATACAGGTATGAGCAGGCTTGGTTTTTCATACGAAATGCAGCTTTCAGAGTTATTAAAACAGTATAAAAATATTCATGTGGATTTTGCAATAAGCCATCTTGCAACTTCAGACTGTGATAACAGTTATGCACATATACAAACAGAAAGATTTGATAAATTTTTAGAAATTAATAAAGATTATACTTTTGCTACAAGTTTTTTAAATTCATCTGGTATAGCTAATTTTGAAAACAGATGGACTTTTACACGACCAGGTTTATTTTTATATGGATATGAATCTACAAATGTGCTAAAAGATTTACAACCTGTTATGAGCTTATGGAGTGAGATAGCACATGTAAAATTCCTTAAAAAAGGTGAATCTGTTGGCTACGGAAGAACATTTTTTGCTTATAAAGATATGATAATTGGTGTTATACCAATAGGTTATGCAGATGGTTACAGGCGTTCCTTTTCAAATAAAGGGTATGTGCTTGCAGGAAATATTAAATGTCAGGTAATTGGTAATGTATGTATGGATATGACAATGATAGATGTTACCGAGCTTGGAGAAAAATGTATTGGTCAGAAAGTGCAGATAATGGGTGATGATATTACTGCATCTACATTAGGGCAGTGGGCAGATACTATAAATTATGAAATATTATGCGGCATTTCAGACAGAGTGCCAAGAGTTTATAAATATAAAGAAGGTTGCTTTGAAATTTTTTGAATTTATAGGTAAAATGATATTGGATATTATTCATATGGCAGGTAAAATGTCCATTCTGCTTTATGAAATATCAAAATCTATTTTTAAACCTCCATTCAGATTCAAACTTTTTGTTAAACAGATAGAGTTTATAGGTTATAAGTCTATACCTATCATTATTTTAACAGGACTTTTTACAGGAATGGTTTTTAGTCTGCAATCATTTAAAGGGCTTGATAATTTTGGTGCAGGAGAAATGACAAGCGGTCTTGTTGCTATGGCTATGATATGGGAACTTGCTCCTGTTTTAACTGGTATTATGGTTGCAGCACGAGCTGGCTCTGCTATGACTGCAGAACTTGGAACAATGAAAGTAACTGAGCAAATAGATGCTCTTGATGCTATGGCGGTAGACCCAATACATTATTTAGCAGTGCCTAGAATGCTTGCAGGTGTGTTTTCTATGCCATTATTAAATGCTATCTGTATAATATTTGGGATTATTGGTTCTTATTTTGTTTTAGTTGGTATGATGGGAACAGGCAGTAGTATTTTTTTTGAAAATATGGTTCTTTATACAACTTTAAGCGACATTATAGATAGTTTAATTAAATCATTTGTATTTGGGCTGATTGTTGTCAATGTAAGCTGCTATAATGGTTTTAATACAACAACTGGTGCAGAGGGGGTGGGTAAAGCTACAAATGTTTCCGTTGTAGAATCAAGTATTCTTGTATGTATGTTTGATTATATTTTAACATCGGTATTAATATTATGATTAAAGTTGAAAATTTATGTAAATCATTTGGCTCAACAAAAGTCCATAATGGTATAAATTTAGAGATAAAAAAAGGTGCTATTACTTATATAATAGGTCCATCTGGAACTGGTAAAAGTGTGCTTTTAAAACAGTTAATGGGACTGATTAAACCAGACAGCGGGAAAATATATATAGATGATTTTGATATTACAACTGCTAACAAAAAACAGCTGTTAAAAGTGCGTTATAAGTTTGGTATGCTTTTTCAAAATGCTGCTCTTTTTGATTCTTTTACAATATTTGATAATGTAGCATTTCCATTAAGAGAGCATAGAAAACTTTCTGATGATGAGCTGCAGGAAATTGTTACTGAAAAATTAAAATTAGTAGGGCTTTCTGGTGTAAACCATAAATATCCATCAGAATTATCCGGCGGTATGCGTAAACGGGTAGGGCTTGCAAGAGCTATTGCTCTTTCTCCCGATATAATGATGTATGATGAACCTACAACTGGACTTGACCCTATTATGACAGATATTGTTGATGATTTAATATATAATACTCAGAAAGAACTAAATATTACTTCTGTAGTTATTTCTCATGATATTCCAAGTGTTTTGAAAAATGCAGATTATATTGGTATGCTCTATAATGGCAGAATAATACAGTATGGAACACCAGAATATTTTAAAACTACAGATAATCCTTATGTAAGACAGTTTTTTTCAGGTTCAAAAGATGGACCAATAAAAGTTTATTAATAATTTTTTATAAATAGGAAGAGATGTTCAAATGAATGTAGAAACGAAAGTTGGCATTTTTGTTATAATCGGTTTTTTTATGGTAGCAGTAACTGCTGCAGTTTTTGGTAATCTAGAATTAAATTCAAAAGATGGAAAAACTGTATATTTTAGATTAAATGATGCAACAGGCATACGCAGCGGGACACCTATTATGTATAAAGGCTTAAAAGTAGGTGAAGTAAAAGATGTTATGATGAAAGATAACCAAATCTTAACTCGTGTTAATATTTATCATGAGTTTGAAATACCTGATAATGTTAGGTTTAATGTAAAACAGTCTGGTTTTGTTGGGCAAAAATTTGTAGAGCTGGAAGTAGATTCCAATGTAAAATCTCAAGCACCACTGCAAAATAATTATGAATATGATGGTAGACAGTCTACTGCAAATTTAGATGCAGTAATGGCAAAACTTAATGATGTTGCAGAAGAAATGACTGTGCTTTTAAAAACTTTTAATGAAGTTGTTACAACAGATAAGTCTAAAGATGCTTTACAGAGCAGTATATCTAACTTAAAAGATATAACAGACAGTGTTAAAAATATCGTTTCTACTAATGAACAAAATATTCATGATGTTATTGCAAATGCTAAAAATATGACAGATATGATTGAAAAGCTTATTTCAAAAAATGAAAAAAATCTGAATACTTCTATAAATAATATTGCAGAAATAAGCCAGACATTAAAAGAATTTACTGGTTCAGTAGATAAACTGCTTGTAAATAATCATGATAATATAGATGGCAGCTTGAAAAACTTAAAAGAAATAACTGATAAAATTAATTCTACAATGGATGAAATAGAAAAAATTACTAATGATATTAATGAAGGCAACGGCACATTAGGTATGCTTATTAATGATAATCAGACAAAAAACGATATTAAAAAAGTAGTAAGCGGTGTTTCTTCCTTTTTTGGAGATAATGTAGACGATAATGAAGATAGAATGAGTCTTTATGCAACAATAGGTGCTGATTATTTATTTGATGCTAAATCAGTAAATACTGGCAGGGGATATGCTCAAGCTTCATTTTATACTGACCCTAAAAACTTCTATTTAATAGGAGTATCAAATATACCAGTTATTAATCCAAACAGTCCAGAATATGATATTTATGGCAATAAAATAAAAAATTCAGAATTAGCATTTTCTTTGCAATACAGTCATATTTTTTATAATGTTTTTGGTTTAAGATTTGGTATATTTGATAATACCTTAGGTTTAGCAGCAGATATTTATCCTTTGAAAAATAAAGATTTAGCTATATCTTTAGAAGCTTATGATTTTAATGCTTACTCTAACAGTTTAGATGTATATACAAGAGCATTAATAAGGTGGTATTTTTATAAAGGTATATTTATTCAAGCTGGTGTAGAAGATGTTATTGGCTATACAAACAGAATGTATATGATTGGTGCTGGTGTAAGATTTAAACCATCAGATTTAGGCAGACTTGCAAATAATATGGAAAAAGAAAGTAAGACTCAAAAAGCAGAATATAATCAGCCTAAAATTGAACCAGAAAATGAGCCTGTATATAAAGAATATAAAAATACAAAATCAAATATTGTAAAAGAAAATGATACACAGCAAAAGAAGCAAAATAAACTTAATAAAAGTGATGATTTTTTTGACAGCTTAGTATATTAAAATCAGGTGAAAAGGTTATGGATAAATTCAAATTAGCTATATCAACTTGTCCAAATGATACATTTATTTTTGGTGCATTAATTCGTAGAGATATTGATGTACCTTTTGAGATAGACTTAAAAATGGAAGATATCCAAATATGCAATAATATGGCTTTAAAAGAAGAACAGGATATAGTTAAGGTATCTTTTGGTGTTTTTCCTTTAATAAAAGAAAACTACAAAATATTAAAGTGTGGTGGTGCTTTAGGGTTTGGATGCGGTCCATTAGTATTATCAAAAAATTATAAAACTATGGAAGAATTAAAACATAAAAAAATAGCAATTCCAGGTGAAAATACTACAGCATTTATGGTATTAAAAAGGTTTTATCCAGAATGTGCTGAAAATATAGAAGTAATGCGGTTTGATAAAATTATGCCAGCATTAAAAAATGGGAAAGTAGACAGCGGACTGGTTATTCACGAAGGCAGATTTACTTATAATCAGCATAATCTTACAAAAGTAACTGATTTAGGTGTTGAGTGGGAAAATCATTATAATTTACCTATACCATTAGGTTTTATTGCAATACATAAAAATTATATTCATTTAGCTGATATGATAAATGATACTATAAAAAAAAGTATAGAATATGCATATAATCATAAAGATGAAGCATTATCATTTTGTAAAAAATATGCTCAGGATATGGATAATAATGTAATGGATGCTCATATTCAGTTATATGTAAATGAATATTCAAAAGATTTATCTCCAGCTATTAGAGCAGTATCTACCTTAATAGGTGCTGATAAGAGTGTGTTTGTATAATCAAGGTGTATAATGGCTGATATATTAATTATAGCAAATCCTGCCAGTGGAAAATTTAAAATAATGAAGCCTTTACTGCATAAAATAATAGTTATATTACAAAAAAAAGCAGATAAAGTGGAGCTTGTTTTAACAGAATATAGAGGTCATGGAACATATTTAGCACAAAACAGTTCATCACATGTAATTATAGCAGCAGGTGGTGACGGTCTTGTTAATGAGGTTGCAAAAGGGATTGTAAATACAGATAAGCTTTTTTATGTGCTGCCTTTTGGAACAAAAAATGTTTTCTGCAAAGAATATGGAATATCTGCAAATCCATTAACTGCAGCAAAGCATCTAGATTTAAACAATATAAAAAAAATACCAGTTGGTTATATTGATAATAAAATTTTTCTGCTTATGGCAGGTGTTGGGTTTGATGCACATGTTGTCAGGAATGTAGAAAAAAAAGGTGTTAGATTTAAACTTTTAAAAACACTTGCACATATTATATATGGTATTCCTGCATTTTTGACTGATGAATACGAAAGAATGTATATATATGTAAATGGTAAAAAATATGGTTTTTATCATGGTATTTTTGCTGTTTCTGCGTCTTATGCAGGGACATATAAGCTTGGAATAATACAGAAAGACAAAATTAACTGTTTTTTAGTAGAAAAAAGTGGCAGATTATCACTTTTTAAAGCATTTGTACCTTTATTTTTTTGGCTTGGTTTTCATGGAACACATATAAATTCTGAAAATATAAAATTATATGGAGTTTCATTTTGTCAGCTTGACGGAGAATATACAGAGCTTCAAAATGAATCTACTTATATATTTATAAAAGAAAATGCAATTAATTTTATTTCACCTGTAAAAAAGTTGTAAATCATATTATAAATACTATTGAAATATTTAAAAATATATTATAGAGTAAATTATTAATTATGTAAAAGAGGATTATATGGCAGAGTTAAGACAGTTCGTAGGTTTTATGCTTGCACAAGAGCACTATGGTATAGACATAATGGCTGTTGAAGAAATTATTCGTATGGTTGATATTACTCCTGTTCCACGGGCTCCTGTATTTGTTGAAGGCATTATCAATATGCGTGGCAGAGTTATTCCAATAGTTGATTTACGCAAAAAATTAAATGTTAGAGTTAGTGAAAATAATGAATCTACTCGTATTGTTGTTGTTTACATACAAAACAGGCGTATAGGTTTGATAGTTGATAAAGTAGAAGAAGTTATTAGAATAGAAGTAGATTCTATTGATAAAGCACCTGGCACTTCTCCAACTATTGATAACTATATCAATGGTGTTGCAAGAACACCTAAATGTATGGTTATTATTCTTGATATATTTAAAGTATTCTCTATTCAAGAACAAATGGCTTTAGACAGCTTATCATAAAATTTTTAATTTGGTTAGTTGTTTGAACAGTAAAGACAATAAGTTGTCTGATAATAAAAATAATCAGGCAGCTTTTTCTTTGATTAATGAATCTATTAATAAGTTACATGGGATAGGTGATAAATCCTATGCTGGATTTAATCGTCTTAAAATTTACACAATCAAAGATATAATATTTTCATTTCCTTATAGATATGAAATTCTTATTCCAGATATTCCTAATGAAAAAACAGTGCTTACAGGCACTTTTTTAAACAGCAGAATTGTTAGAACTTATAAAGGTAAGTCTATATATAAAGCTATTTTTAAAGCTCATAATGGTTATTTTTCTTGTTTATGGGTAAATTTTAATGCAAATTATCCATCATCGCTTCTTCATTCTGGTTCAATCTACTATATGTATGGAACTGTTACAAAATTTGAAAATGTACCTGCAATATTTCATCCTGAAATAATTAATAAAGAAGATATTGGTAAGATTCGTTCTATATATACTGTGCCTGCAGGAGTTACTGTTACAGTATATAGAAAATTTGTAAAAGAAGCATTAGATATATATTTAAATATGGTCAGCGAAACACTGCCAGAATATATTTTAGATAAATATAATTTTCCTAACATAAAAGATGCTGTTAAAACTCTGCATTATCCAGAAACAAAAGAAAATGTTGAAAGTATAATGAACAGAAAACATCCTGCTTATGTAAGGTTTATATATGAAGAACTCTTTATTTTGCAGCTTGTAATGCAGCTTAAGCGTAAAACATATATAAAAGATAATGGTATAAAATTTAATATAGATAAAGAATATCTTGAAGAAATTAATCAAATTATGCCTTTTAAACTTACAAAAGGGCAGAGAAAAGTGCTGCTTGATATTTTTAATGATATGGTGAAAAATAAGCAGATGAATAGACTTGTTCAAGGTGATGTTGGTAGTGGTAAAACTATAATAGCTTTTATTTCTGCAGCTGTTGCTGTCCATAATGGATATCAGGCAGTAATACTTGCACCAACAGAAGTTCTTGCAGAACAGCACTATAATAATGCAGAAAAATTTTTCAGCAGATTAAATATTAATGTATGTCTTTTAACTGGCTCTGTAACTAAAAAAAATAAAGAAATAATAAAAGAAAGGCTTATAAATGGTAAAATAGATATAATTATAGGCACTCATGCTTTAATAGAAAATGATGTAGAATTTAAAAAGCTTGGTTTTATAATAGCAGATGAACAACACCGTTTTGGAGTTCATCAGCGTAAAATCTTAATAGATAAAGGATATAATCCAGATATTTTATTAATGACAGCAACTCCAATACCTAGAACATTAGCTATGACGCTGTATGGTGATTTAGATGTAAGTGTAATTGATGAACTGCCACCAGGAAGAATACCATGTATTACAAAAGCCTATAAAGCATCACATATAACAAAGGCTTTTGATTTTGTAAAAGAAATACTTAATGATAAAAAGAAAGCATATTTTATATATCCATTAATTGATGAAAGCGATAAGTTAGAATTAAAAGCTGCAACTCAAAGTTATGAAGAAGTAAAAAAATATTTTAGTGATAAAAAAGTAGGTCTTTTACATGGGAAAATGAAATCAGAAGAAAAAAGGCAGCTTTTATATAATTTTAAATACAGCGATATGGATATTCTTGTATCCACTACTGTTGTAGAAGTAGGTGTTGATGTGCCAGAAGCAACAGTTGTATTAATAGAAAATGCAGAACGATTTGGATTATCTCAATTACACCAGCTTCGCGGTAGAGTTGGCAGAAATGATATGCAGTCATACTGCCTTTTAGTTGCATCTGATAAAATTAGTGAGTATGGTGAAAAGCGTATCAAAGCAATGCTTGAATATAAAGACGGCTTTAAACTTGCAGAAGCTGATTTAGAACTTAGAGGGCAGGGAGATTTTTTTGGAACAAAACAATCTGGTATTCCTGACCTGCATTTTGCTGATATTATAAAAGATATAAAAATAATTCAGCAGGCAAAAAATGATGTTGCATATATAC
>CAMWVK010000010.1 GCA_947177675.1 uncultured Mucispirillum sp. | reverse complement strand
TTTTTTTTTTAAAAAAAATAGTTGTCATCATTTAATATTATTTATAAAATCTATTTTACAGGGGCATATACTAAAAAATATTCCATACAGCACTTATCTGTTATGAGCATAGCAAATAATCTATAATCAAAATATCTTTATTTATTCTAGATGGACTTACTTAATTACAGGAAAGTAAATTTATTAATGCAGCTTATTTTAAAATTTTTGAGTAAGTTCAGCAAAGCAGAACATAAAAAACATTAGATGATACTGTTTTTTCATAATATTATCTTAATGAAACTTGTATTGTAAAGTCTCCAATTTCTGTTGAAAATGGGACACATATATATGGAGCATATTCTGCTTCTTTAAAAAGTCTTGTTCCTTTTCCTAATATAAATACAGGAGTGCTTAGTTTAAAAGTAAAGCCAAGCTCTGTAAGTTTTCCTTTTGCACTTCCTGAAATCATATTGATAATTTCACCAATAGCATCCATAACATCTTTATCAAGAAACTGTTTATCTTCCATAATTAATGCACTTGCCATTTTTTTTGCATCATCTTCACTAAGAGCAATAACAAATGCTCCTTTTTTATCGCCAGCCATTCTGATAACAGCAGAAAGATGATTTAAATTTATATCATAATGATATACATAAGGCTTGCCTTTTTTACATTCTACATGAAAGCACTGGTCTATCACATCTAATATACCAGCCATTACACAGTTAAGGTATTCTGCCTTCATACAAGAACTCCTTCTCTATATATACTCAGCATACAGTAACATCAAAACCAGCTTTTTTCAAAGCAATTACAATTTGCTCTATATGCTCCATACTCTTTGTTTCAAGTTCTAAATTTACCCTTGAAAATCCTATTGGAAGTCCAGCACCAAATCTATCATGGCGTATATCTAATATATTTGCACCAACGCCAGCTAAAAATGTGGTAATATGAGCAAGTGAGCCGGGAATATCTTTAAGATTAAGTGTTATTTCCAAAAATCTGCCTGATGTAGACATACCTTTGCTGATAATCCTTGAAATCATATTTATATCAATATTACCACCGGAAACTATTAATATGTTTTTTTTATTTTTATAATCAATACTTCTAGACATCATTGCAGCAAGTGGAGCAGCACCAGCACCTTCTACTACAAGTTTTGCTTTTTCCATATATTCTAAAATTGATGCTGCAATCATATTTTCTGATACTGTAACAATATCATCAAGATATTTAGAGCACATTTCATAAGTAATATTGCCAGGTGTTTTTACAGAAATACCTTCTGCAATAATTGATGAGCCAGTAACTCTAACAATTCTTCTTTTACGGAGAGATGCTGTCATACCACTAACTGCTTCAGACTGAACTCCTATTATTTTTGCAGAACTTCCGCTTTCTTTTAAATATGCAGCAATGCCAGAAGCAAGACCACCGCCGCCAACTGGTATAATCACATTATCAGCATCCTGTATTTCTTTTAAAAGGTCTACTGCAATAGTGCCCTGCCCGGCAATAACATCAATATTATTAAAAGGGTGTATTAAATAAAGCCCTTTTTCTTCTGCAAGTATTTCTGCCATAGTAGCTGCATCATCATAAGTTTCACCATGCAGCACAACTTCAGCACCGTAAGATTTTGTATTATTTATTTTAACAAGTGGAGTATGCACAGGCATAACTATTACTGCTTTTACACCTATTAATTTTGCACTGAATGCTACACCTTGTGCATGGTTTCCTGCACTGGCAGTAATAACACCATTTACACATTTCTCTTTATTTTTAAGTATTGCATTTAATGCACCACGCACTTTAAATGAACCTGTTCGCTGCAGATTTTCAAGTTTAAAATATATATCTGCTCTATAGTTTTCTGAAAATGATGCAGAATGATAAAGCGGAATATTTTTTATGTAAGGAGAAACAGCTTCATAAGCTGCTTCAATATCTTTTTTAATATTGTTAACCATATACTATACCTTTTCTCACTTTTAATGCATTATAATATTTGAATTATTATTTAAATTAATATTTATTGTATCATCATTGTTATTTTTTGGCTCATCTACTACCATATACTGACGAAGCAGTGCAACTATATGGTCATGTCCAAATTTTCTTGCATGGTCTAAAACATTTTCTCCACTCTTATCTTTAACAGCAGTATCAGCCCCGCTATCTAAAAGCAGTTTAGCAGTATTATATCTGCCGCTTTCTGAAGCAAGCATTAATGCCGTTAAGCCATCTTTATTCTGGCTGTCTAAATTTGCACCATAATCTATAAGCATACTAAGAGCCTTCTGGTTGCCATTAATTGCTGCTTTCATAAGTGGAGTATTACCATAATCATCTTGTATATTTATATCTGCTCCATAATCTAAAAACTTTGTAAGCACATCAATATTTCCGTCAAATGCAGCAGCAGAAACAGGTGTTTCTCCGTCAGTGCCTATTACATTAACATCTGCACCTTTTGAAAGAAAATAGTTTACCATATTTGCATTGCCGTATTTAGCAGCATACATTAAAGCAGTATGTCCCCACCTGTCTTTAAAGTTAATGTCTGCCCCTTTGTTAAGTATTACTTCTGCAATACTTGTATCATCTCTAAAAGCTGAATACATAAGAGGTGTTCTGCCAGTAACATCAAAAATATCAATATTATCAGTAGACTCTATTGCTTTTAAAATATCTTCTTTTGTGCCTTTTCTAAAAGCCTCAAAAATAGGATTATCATTTGATACATACTGAGAATCAAACTTAGTAACAGGCACATCAAGAGGCGAACCCAGTTCATCAAGAGCTTTTGACACATTATTTTCTACTGTAATATACTTTTTCACCTTTTCAGGCATTTTTTCCATTACTGTTTCTGGAATGCGTGGTGTAATATATTTTTTTACAAGATTAAAATCAGTAAAATATAAATAAGCACCACCGCCAGCTAAAAGCCCTAAAAAGAATAATAAAAATAAAAACTTTTTCATAATCTACCAGTGTATTGTATATAGTAAAGTTAATATAAATCAACTATTATTTTTTATTTAGCAAAATCTATGCCTTGTATAGAATTATCCCAGTCTTTTAATACTGGGTCAAAGCCAAGTCTTTTTATGGAACTGCAGAATTCTGCAACAGACCTGTTATCCTCTATATAAAACTGTGCAGCATTTTCACAAGCAGCACTGTATCCACCTGGCTCTGTTTTAGAACCTGCACTCATAATTGTTGCTCCAAGATATATAAGTTTATCCCTTAATGGAGCAGGCTCTCTTGTAGAGATATTAATTCCTGCATCATGGAGAAACATTCTATAAGCAAAAATAAGCTGTAATAAATTTTTATCAGTTACATCATATTCTGGCTTATATCCCCCAGCAGCATGTCTTATTCGTGGAAAAGATGAAGAAATAAGGCTTCGCCAGTATTTTTTTGATAAATATTTTGCATGCAGGCACATATAAAAAGCATCTATTCTGTAATCTGTTAAGCCAAGCAAAGCACCAAGCCCTATAAAACGCATACCAGCCTGAGCGGCTCTTTCAGGAGTATCTAACCTGTATAAATAATCTGCTTTTGGTCCAGCTGGGTGAAATGACGGATATAAGCTCTCAATATAAGTTTCTTGAAACATTGTAAGTCCGTCTGCTCCCGCATTATGCAGTTCTTGATACTGCTCAAAAGTAAGAGAAGGAACTTCTATTGATATAAGAGAGAAATATTCTGCACACAGTTTTACAGACTGTAATAGCATATCAAAAGAAAATTTTTTCATATTGTCCCCAGTTACAAGGATAACTGTTTTTATACCGTTTGATGCAACTATTTCAGCTTCTTTTTTTATATCATCCAGCGATAATGCAACACGGGGAATAGTGTTTTTACGGTTGAAACCACAGTATATACAGCTGTTTGCACAGTAGTTTGAAAGATATATTGGTGCATATATTCTAATAGTTTTGCCAAAACGCTGTAAAGTAATATTGTGGGAAATTTCTGCCATTTCTTCCAAATAAATTTCTGCTTTTGGACTTAAAAGATATGCTAAATCTATTTCTGTAAGCTTTTCTTTATAAAGAGCGTTTTTTATATAATTTTCATCAGCATTATATATTAAATCTCTTACATAATTGTAAGGGTATTTTTTAATTATTTCATAAAAACTCATTATAATATATCCTTTAATAATCCTTTAACTGGACTTGATGGGCTTGCATAATTAGAAACTGGGGCAGGACCTGCATCAACAGCAATAGAGGCTGCCTGCACTGCATATTTAAAAGCTTCTGCCATTTTAACAGGGTTGGCAGCTGCAGCAATTGCAGTATTTACAAGCACAGCATCAGCACCTAATTCTATAGCTTGTGCCGCATGGCTTGGAAGTCCAAGTCCTGCATCTACTACAACAGGAATAGATGAATTTTCTATAATTATTTTTATCATCTCTACTGTTTTCATTCCCTTATTTGTGCCAATAGGGGCAGCAAGTGGCATAACTGTAACACATCCTGCTTCTTCTAAATGTTTTGCTAATACTGGGTCTGCATTAATATAAGGCATTACATTAAATCCATCCTTTACAAGTATTTCTGCAGCTTTTAAAGTTTCTATCGGATCTGGCAGTAAATGATATGGGTCTGGTGTAACTTCTAACTTGACCCATGGTTCACATCCTGCCATATAGGCAAGGCGGGCAAGACGCACAGCTTCTTCTGCATTAGAAGCACCAGAAGTATTTGGTAACAGCAGATATTTATTTCTATCAATATGATTTAATATATCATCATTGTTATCATTAATATCAACACGCCTTAATGCAACAGTTACAATTTCTGCTCCAGATACATTTAATGCCTGTTCCATAATAGATGATGACTGGAATTTGCCAGTTCCTATCATAAGCCTGCTTTTAAACTGTCTTCCAGCTATTTTTAAATTACTCATAATTTCCTCAATAAAACATAATTAATCAATATAATTTAATACATCTATAAAATAAAGAGAATATGGACAGATACACATTACAATCTATCCATTTATTATATTATAATATTATCAGCTCATTTTTATATCTTTTCTGTATTCTTCTTCTAAATTAATATCTTGAAAAGTCTGCATATTATTCATTATATCACATGCGTTTTGTATAATCTGCATAACTATTGGGCAGCCGCTGCCTTCACCAAGACGCATATGTAGATTAAGCACAGGCTCTAAACCTAATGCCTGCACTGCTTTTAAGTATGCAGGTTCTTCTGATAAATGAGAAGTAAACATAAAATCAGCTGTTTTTTTATTGATATTATATGCTGTTAATGCAGCAGCAGCAGAAATAAGACCGTCTATAACAACTGGAAGTCTGTAATATGCAGCACCAAGAAATAAACCTGTCATAGCTGCAATATCAAGACCGCCCACGCAAGTTAGCACTTCAAAAGGCTCAAGGTGGAATAAATCATATTTATTTAATGCCTGCATTATTATATTTTGTTTTATTTCAAGCTGCTCATCTTTAAGCCCTGCACCTCTGCCTATAAGATTTTTATCATCGCTTTTTATAAATGACATAATACATATTGCAGCAGTTGTAGTATTTGCCATACCGATTTCTCCGCTGCCCATAATATTATAACCATTATCATAAGCATATTTTGCATACTCTATGCCAGTATGCACTGCTTTTATGACAATATCATGAGGTATTGCTTTTTCTTTCATAAAGTTATTTGTGCCATTAATCATTAAGTTTCTATTATCTATATTTTTATGATTAACTCCCCCTTTAATACCCATATCTATAAGCTTTAAATCTGTATTACAGCTTTTTGTGATAGTATTAATACCTGTTCCCACATTATCAGCATAGCTTAAAATTAATGTTTTTGTAAAATGCTGTGGAGTTGCGGCAACACCTTCTTCATAAATGCCATTATCTGCACCAAAAAGAAAAAGAATTCTTTTATCTGCACTGTTATTAATTTTACCAGTAATGCCTGCAAGTTTTACACTTATTTTTTCAAGTGTTCCCAGACTTCCTTTTGGTTTTAAAAGATTATCCTGTCTGATTTGTGCCTGTTCTATTGCATAAGAATCTGCACCTTTTATTTCACTTATTATCTTTTCAATCTCTTTCATATATTACCTAGGAAAAGCCTGATAAAGCACAGCATTAACTATAGCTGCAGCAACATTTGAGCCGCCTTTTCTTCCCACAGCAGTAATACTTGGAATATTATGCTTTAATATTAATTCTTTACTTTCTACCACATTTACAAAGCCAACAGGGCAGGCAATAATTAATACTGGGTTTAGCTTGCCGTGTTTTATAAGCTCATCTATTTTAATAAGTGCAGTAGGTGCATTTCCTATTGCAAAAATAACAGGCTCATTTAATTTTGCTGCTTTTTCTACTGCTACTTGAGCTCTTGTAATGCCTTTTTCTATTGCAGCACTAGCCACATCTTCATCACTTATGTAGCATACAGCACTATTTCCACCTTTTTTAAGTGCTGGTTTATTTATACCAGCAAGAGCCATATTAGTATCTGTTATAATAACACAGCCATTTTTTAATGCTTCTATACCTTTTTCTACTGGGTTATTTCTAAATACAAGGTTTTCTTTATAATCAAAATCAGCAGTAGTATGTATAACTCGCTTCAAAACAAGCAGTTCCTGCTCATTTAAATCTGTCTGCCCCAGCTCGCGTGATATTATTTCAAAGCTTCTTTTCTCTATATCCATAGGTTTTAATATTTTCTGCATATCTCACCTTACATCTCTATACCTTTTCTTGCATTTATCCCTTTATCCATAGGGTGTTTTATTTTCTTCATTTCAGTGATATAATCAGCCATTTCCATTAATTCTTCACTTGGATTTCTGCCTGTTAATACTACTTCTAAATTTTTTGGCTTGTTATTTAAAAAGTCCATAACCATTGCTTTATCAATATGTCCGCCCACATAAGCACCAATAAGCTCATCACATACAAGCAGTGTTTTATCACCATCCCCTTCTACAAAAGAAGTAACTTCTTTAAATAATTTATTATGCTCCTGCCTTAAAAGTGCAAGTTCATCTTCATTCATTTCCCATGTAAAACCTTTTGGTTTTATTATTCTATGCACTTTTATGCCAAGTTTTTCAAAACTTACTAACTCACCACTTGGAGAAGTTTTTAAAAACTGTGAAAATATTATTTTAAATCCACAGCCAAAACTGCGGACTGTAAGCCCAACTGCAGCAGTAGTTTTGCCTTTATTCTCCCCACAGTATATATGTATAAGCCCTTTATCTTTTGCCATAACTATACCCCTTTTTCCATTATTTCATATATTTTAGAAATATTTAAATTTTTCATAAGCATATCTGCAAGTTTTTCATATTCCTTATTTTTTAATTCATTTATATCTTTTTCAACTACACATTTTTCTATGCCTTTTTCCAGCATAAGTTTATCAATTATCCTTTTTGCCACATCTCCTGCATCAAAAACACCATGTATATATGTGCCTAATATATTATTTTCAGAAAGTCCGTCCTGCTTAACACTGCCAAAAGTATCCCTTATTTCAGAAATATTGCAGTTATCTGAATAAGTTTTACCCATGTGTATCTCATAGCCTGCAAAATATGCACCATTTAAAAATGAAAAATAGCCTTTTATATTATTAAATTTTCCTTGAACAACTGTTCTTACCTTTTCTTTTTCAAAAACAGTTTCTGCTTTTATTAAGCCTAGACCCTGCACATTTCCACCAGCTTCCATATTATCGGGGTCTTTTATAATGCTTGTAAGCATCTGGTATCCTCCGCATACTCCAATAATACCTTTGCCAGTTTCAGCATACTGCATTATTTTTGTAATAAGCCCAGATGAGCGAATATATCTCATATCATCAATAGTGTTTTTTGTTCCCGGAATAATAAGTAAATCTGGCTCACCAAAATCTGAAACACCATTAATATACCTGACTTTTACTCCGTCATAATATTCAAATACTGCGAAATCAGTAAAATTTGATATTCTAGGAAGTTTAATAACCGCTATATCTATTAAGCCTTTTTCTGTATTATTTAAGGTAACTGCTAGACTGTCTTCTTCATCAATATTAAATTTTTCATAAGGCAGCACCCCTAATACATCTATGCCTGTTAATTTTTCTATTTTAGCAAGCCCATCTTCTAATATCCCTTTATCTCCCCTGAACTTATTAATAATAAAGCCTTTAAAGTAATTTTTATACTCTTTTAAAAGCTCTACTGTGCCATAAAGAGATGCAAATACTCCGCCTCTGTCAATATCCCCAGCTAAAAGCACAGGTGCATTAGCAATACGAGCCATACCCATATTTACAAAATCTTTATAGTTTAAATTTATTTCTGCGGGGCTTCCTGCCCCTTCTATAACTATTATATCATATTCTTTATTTAAGCTTTCATAGCTTTCTTTCACATATTTAATAAACTTATGCTTTTCTGCAAAATATTCACCAGCTGTCATATTTCCATATACTTCGCCATTTATTATAATCTGGCTTGCTTTACTGCCTGTTGGCTTTAATAGTATTGGATTAAACCTTACATCTATATGCTGATACGCACATTCTGCCTGCACAGCCTGAGCTCTGCCTATTTCAAGACCATCTTTTGTAATATACGAATTAAGGGCCATATTCTGAGACTTAAATGGAGCAGTTTTATACCCAGCATGAGCAAATATTCTACATAAGCCTGCACTAATCAAACTTTTTCCCACATTTGATGAAGTGCCCTGCACCATTATACATTTAGCCATTTAATATTTCCTTTAAGGCATTTATCAACTTTTCGTTGTCATCATGTTTTTTTACTGCTGTTCTATAATACCCTTTTTCTAATCCATTGTAATTTGAGCAGTCTCTTATTAATATATTATACTTTTCAAGCCTTTCTTTTAAATCAAATATATCAGCATAAAAAAATATATAGTTTGCTTCTGAGCCATATATAGTAAAACTAAATGATTTAAAATTATTTATAAGATATTCTTTTTCTTTTTTAATATAATTTATAGATGAATGAATAAAAGATTTATCGTTTAATGCAGCTATTCCGCACATATTAGCAGTCATAGAAACACGCCATTCTGGAAGCATATTATCTATCATATTAGTTATTTTTTCACAAGAGACAGCATAACCAAGCCTAATGCCTGCAAATGAATAAGTTTTAGTAAATGCTTTTATAATAATAAGATTATCATACTTTTTTATTAATGGAACTGCACTTTCCCCATTTTCTGCTAAATCAATAAAACATTCATCAAGCACTAAAACACAGTTTTCTTTTCTGCATTTTTCCGCTGTTTTTTCTATATATTCCATATTTATCAAGTTGCCTGCAGGGTTATCTGGGTTTGTTAAAAATACTATATCTTTAAAGGCAATATTATCTAAAAAATCATTTCCAAGCAGAAAATTATTTTCTTCTTTTAATAAATACTCATATACATTACACTCTGAAAGTGATTTTTTATATTCACTGAAAGCAGGTGCTGTAATAAGTGCATTTTTTGGCTTAAAAATAACTGGAATATGTCTTATAAGCTCCCCAGCTCCATTTGATACACATATATTTTCAATGCCAGTATTTTCTTTTTCTGCTATTTTTTCTCGTAACTCTTTATAATCATGTGGCGGGTATGCAAAGCTGTATTTATATGCTTCTACATACGCATTAGTTACTTCAAGTGGTGCATTAAGGGGATTTAAACTGCTGGAAAAATCTACAGGATAGCTGCCATATTTTTCATAATAACTGTAAATATCGCCCCCATGTGTGTAGTTTTTACTCATTATGATTATAATCCATAATTAATAATAGATAAAACTGCAAATTTTGTTAAAATCATTAACATTAAAGCAAGTACTGAAACAATAGTCATAAGCATACATGCTTTTGGTATATCTTCCATATTTGGCTCTTTATCATCATCGCCTATATATTTTTTATCAAGCATTTCACCAAAATATGATACAGGACCGCCAAGCTGGATACCTAATGCACCAGACATAGCAGCTTCAGGGTAACCACTGTTTGGACTTGGATGATTCCACCTGTCTCTAAGCAGTATTTCATAAGATTTTTTATAATTAAGCCCTGAAAGCAGTGCAGCAAGCACATATAAAAAGCCTGTAATACGAGCAGGGATAATATTTAATATATCATCAAGCCTTGCTGCCACTTTTCCAAAATACTGATATTTTTTATTTTTATAACCTATCATAGAATCAAGAGTATTCACTGCTTTATAGAGCATACCAAAACTGGCTCCGCCTATCAGCATATAAAAAAGCGGTGCAATAACTCCATCGCTTGTGTTTTCTGCAACACTTTCAACAGCTGCTTTCACAACACCTGTTTCTTCTAAACTTTCTGTATCTCTGCCGACTATATGACTTAAACTTTTTCTAGCACCATCAAGTGAGCCTGTAGAAAGCTCTGTATATACTTTCATTGCAGCTTCTTTTAATGAACCAAGAGCAAGTATTTGAAAACATATAAATACTTCCACTAAAATACCTAATATCATATTAATATTGTAACATATACTTAAAATAATATATGGAATAATAAATGATATTATAATAACAAATAAAGTAAGCAGAGTGCCTGCAATAGTTTCTGAAACTGCTCCGTTTCTAAATATTTTACGCAGAGTTATTTCCCCATATGTAATTATACTGCCAATCATTCTGACAGGATGTGGAATACTTTTTGGGTCTTTAAATATTAAATCTAAAATAAAAGCAATAATAAGCATAAATCCTATTTTCATAAAAACTCGCCTTGCACTTTTCGTGCTATAATTTTTCTATAATAATTAATTCTTTTGTATATTGGTTATAATGTACTTTATATCCTGAACCGTTATCTACATGGTAATAGTAAATATCATCACTTTCATTACAAAGCATAGAAAAAAGTGACATAATCACACCACCGTGACATACAAGCACTGCATTATTAGCATCTTTTTTATCCATATATGTAATCATTTCAAAAAATGCTTTTAATACCCGCCTGCTGAATTCTATCCCGCTTTCCCCTTTTGGGATTTTTGCTCTGCCTTTTGTTTCTCTAAAATTTATGTATTCTTCTAAATGTTCTAATTCATTATGAGTTTTACCTTCAAATATACCAAAATTCATTTCACGCATATTTTTAAGCACTTCAAAGCTGTCATTAGGAAATATAATTCCCGTTGTTTCAATACATCTTTTCATAGGGCTTGTAAAAATTACATCTCTATCAATATGCTCCTGCATACCGTCCCACTTGTTAAATATCTGTTTTCTTCCGTTTTCAGATAATGGTAAATCTGTAGAGCCTACAAACCTGCCCTCTATATTATATTTTGTTTGACCATGACGAATAAAATAAATAGTTTTCATATATCACCTATAAAATATATAAATAATAAATAAATTAATTTCTTTCAACAATTATCTTTCAACTTATTACTTGATATTTTATAATATTTTTATATTTATAATTTTTATAAAAACAATAGTATCTAGTTCCATTTGCACTCAATAGTGAGAATAGAGACAGGCATTCCAATAAACTGTATATCAAATTTCAAGCTTGGCTCTACTTTTGTACTTGCATTATGAATACGAAAACTTAATTGCCACCCATTATTTAGATACATTTCTATAGAATTGTTACTTCCTGACTTAAATTTTATTGCCACAAGTTCTGTTGGAAGTTTTACAACAGGAACACTAATTGCCGAAATTTTATTCGCACTTGGTTTATTTAATGTATCATTCATATTAAATGTATGAATAAAAGTAATATATTTTTTATCGTAGCTTACAATTTTATAGTAGTCATGTGTACCAATTAGATATTCAACCATTTTTTGCGGTATGGAGGTATTAAATTTATATGCACTCTTTACTTCATCCATAAAAGCTGTAAGTAATGGTTTATAAACCATAGTTTCTTTGTCTACAAGTTCAGACCATTTTCTATTATTGTTTTTATCTATTATAAGTCTGTCAAAAATAGGTTTCACACTTGACCAATACTGACTTGAACATGGTATACCAAACCATTCATTACCAAAATCTGATTTATGACTAAGTCTACTATGTTTTATAGCATCATGGTTATGTTTTATACTAAGACCTATCTCCCATTTAATACTATTATGTTTTATAACAATGTCTCTGACATCACCTTTAATGCCTGCATTGTCTCTTTGAAATTCAAGAAGTAATTCTTTACCATCATTTTCACTCATAATTGGTTCTAATTCCAAAATAGTATCAATGGCAGAATTTGCAGAAACCATAAACAATTCCTGTAAATTACTATTCATAGTGTCCCATGCACTTTTATTTGCAACTAAACTAGAATTATTTATAATGCTTATTTTTCTAATGGCTGCCAGTTTTTTATACAAAACATTTATCCAAGCATATTCATACGCTCTGCCCATGTTATTACTACTTGCACTCATTTATTTTTATCCACTGATTTTTTATTTTTTTCAATAGGAATAACTTTATCGCCATCACCTTGCAAAAATAATTTAATCGCTACTGCAATTTCATATGCAAGATTAACAGGAACTGCATTTCCTATCATTTTATAAGCATTATTTGCTTCATTATAAATAAATTTAAAATCATCAGGGAATCCCTGTAATCTAGCAATCTCACGAATTGTCATTCGTCTATAAAGATGTTCTTTTCCTTCTACGAAACGACAATCATTTGTATCAAATTTAACCATTTTAGGAGCAGAAGGATGAAGTTGACATTGACGACCAGAAGCCTGAACTGTAAACCCTTGCTCATCCCAAGATTTTACACGATTTCTACTCATAAATATTGGCGAAAAAGCTCCAGTAAAATATTCATTATTATTCACTGCAAAAGAATTATGACGATTTCTATAAGCGGTAGGAACAGCAGTATATTGTAAATCCCAAATAACATCTCTTAATGTAAGTTTTTTATTATTATCTTCGGTAGAGCCTTTTGGAAATTTAAATTCTATATTCAAATCCTTGCGAAATCCAATATAAAAAACTCGTTTTCTCTCTTCTGCAACTCCATAATCTTTTGCATTTACAAGAGTCAGTGTAACATTATATCCTGTATTTTTAAACATGGTTAAAATATTTTCTACTGCTTTATTATGCCTATTAGCGAGCATACCGCTAACATTTTCTGCAAGAAAAAATTTTGGCTTAAATTCTTTAAGTATCCTAATATAGTCATAAAATAGTTGACCTCTTACATCATCAATACCACGCAGAGAACCTGCTTCAGACCAAGACTGGCAAGGTGGACCACCAATTATACCATCAATTTCTCCATCAATATGCTTAACTATATCAGCTTTTGTAATGTTACGAATATCTCCCTCAACTAAATGTGTTTTAGGATGATTTACTTGAAATGTTTCATAAATTGTTGGGTCAAATTCATTTGCCACTGGAATATGAAACCCAGCTTTTTTAAAACCAAGATCAAGCCCACCACATCCTGAAAACAAAGAGACTATATTCATTATATTTTTCTCCCATAAAAAGTCAATTAGCAAACAAATTGTGTCATCTTATTTTAATAAATATCTTTATATTATATTTTATACTAATATTAAATAAGTATATTTACAAATCCAGCCCCTTAATTACAAAAGGTAAACCGTAATAAACCCTTATTACTCTAATGC
>CAMWVK010000009.1 GCA_947177675.1 uncultured Mucispirillum sp. | reverse complement strand
AATTTGCACAGGCTGAATAAGCAGGCGAAGAAACTATAATATACAAATTTCTACTGTCTGTAATAAATTAAAATATTTTAAATATATGCAGTATCGATAATTAAGACTCTTCGCTTCGCTCTGAGAGACATATCGTATTAATAATTAATAAATAAATACTATTGTCTTTCAGAGCCTGTGAGCGTTTTTTGCGAAGACTGCCAAATTCCCGACCGAGTAGAGAGAAATCAGAATTTGCACAGGCTGAATAAGCAGGCGAAGAAACTTAAAGCATACAAATCTCTACCGTAGATAATATGTTAACATATTGTTAGTTAAGGAAAATATAAAATGATTATTGACAGTTTTATAGGTATGATATACACTGCTACTAATAATACTGAATTTTGAAAAATTGCAGATGCTGTGTATGGAATATTTTACAGCATAGTAGCAAATAAATTAAAAGAGTTTCACATCAGTATGGCATGATTGTGCTTATATTTACTGTTTATTACCTGAAAATGCATGTTTAGCAAATGGTTGTATGGCTGTAAGTAAGAATGCTGTCAATATTATTGATGTTGTGTGCTGGTCATATTATTTATTTGGAGATTTTTATGAAAAGAGTGATAATGTTTATTTTTTTAGCCTTTGCTCTTTCTAGTTGTGGAGATATCTCACTAGATAGTGATGGGGGGGGGAATAACAGTCATATAAATAGTGGCAGCAACAGCAGTAATGGAAACAGCGGCAATACCAGCGATGAAAGTGGTGATGACAGCAGTGACGGAAACAGCGGCGATACCAGTGATGGCAGTGGTGATGACAGCAGTGATGAAAACAATGGCGACACCAGCGACGAAAACGAAGTTGTGAAATTTGATTGTTATGCTATTGACAATTTGGATGTTGAATGCTGTGCAATACCGTTATCTAGTGCAGTAGAAATAAATGAATATAATTGGAATTTTGGTGATAGCAGTGCTACGCATAGTGGCAAATATACAGGTCAAGTTGTTACACATAGATATAGAAGAAGTGGGGAATATAATATTAAGCTGGATATTAAGTATCTTGATAGTGGCATACAAAAAACTCTTTCTTACTCAAAGCCTGTTAGTGTAAAACAAACATTATTTCCACACATTTTTGCAAAAGGATTTGGTGCTGAAGTAAATAAAATGTATTATGCACTGCATATAACTGGTTCTTCTCAGATAAATAGTGCAACTAAAACAGGGCTTTTTTCCCAAAAGGGTAATGGTTGTGATGGTAAATACAAAGAAGATTTTGCTAGAGATTTATATTATCAATTATCCAGCGGTGGTGCTCATTTAAAATTTTCTGAATCACATAAAGCAGTGGGAGTATCAGATTTTTATTCTAATGAGTATGGCTTTACAGATTCTGACGGACTTGTATTTGATATGCCTTTTTATTTTGGTATGGCTAGTTGGAATATACCGGTAACAAACTCTAACGGAAAAGTTTCTTTTGTTTCTTTTGCACTTGAAGATAGAAATAGTTATTGTTTTAGTCCCGATTTTGATGCGACTGTTTTTGTGAGATGTAATAATAATATGTTTAACTTTCAAATACCAATGAATGAGTATGATGCTGGCAGATATAAAAATGTTGCACTTTTTACTGTAAAGTTTACGGGAATATGTGATTATACTGTTGAATTTGATGGTTTTTTAGATAAATAATTTTGTATTTAAGTAAGCAGGGGACCATGCTTTTTAGAAAATAATAGTTGTAGTGATTTGATATTATTTATAAAAAAGTTATTTTGTAAACAATATATTAAAAAAATTTTTAAGAAAGATATAATGCTGAAATTAAGCTATACAACAACTTATCTATTATGAGCCACAGGCGAAGAATTTTGAATATGCAAATTTCTACTGTCTATAATAAATTAAAATGTGATGAATATATGCAGTATCAACAATTAAGACTCTTCGCTTCGCTCTGAGAGACATATCGTATTAATAATTAATAAATAAATACTATTGTCTTTCAGAGCCTGTGAGCGTTTTTTGCGAAGACTGCCAAATTCCCGAGTGAATAAGGAGGAATAATAATTTGCACAGGCTGAATAAACAGGCGAAGGAACTATAATATATAAATTTCTACTGTCTGCAATAAATTAAAATATGGTAAATATATGCAGTATCAATAATTTAGACTCTTCGCTTCGCTCTGAGAGACATAAGTATTAATTGTCAATAAATACAATTATTAAACAATAATAAAAACTTTATCTTTTTGTAAGCATTTATAAATTTGTTTTATAAATGCGTGTTTTTAAAAATACACTGACGAGCCTGCGAGGACTGCCAAATTCCCGAGTGATTAACAAGGAATCAGAATTTGCACAGGCTTAGTATTTTTAAATAAAAATTAAAATAGATTGCTTTTATCTATTTATCTATGGTAAAGTGTAGAAATTATATTTATATAAAGGTAAATAGATGAAAAGCCGTATAATAAAAGTTGGAAGTGTATTAATTGGCGGAGGTAACCCTGTTTTATTGCAGTCTATGACAAATACTGATACCAGAGATACTGCAGCTACTGTGCAGCAGATATTAGAGCTTGAAAATGCAGGTTGTGAAATGGTCCGCTGTGCAGTTCCTGATAAATTGGCAGCTTATGCTTTAAAAGAAATAAAAGATAAAATTCATATACCATTAATTGCAGATATTCATTTTGACTATAAATTAGCAGTTCAGTCTGTAGAATCTGGTGCAGACTGTATACGCATAAATCCTGGTAATTTAGGTGGATTTGAAAGGCTTAAAATAGTAACTGATGCAGTGAAAGCAGCAGGTGCTGCTATAAGGGTTGGTATAAATTCTGGTTCATTGGAAAAAGATATTCTTGAAAGCAGAGGTGTAACAGCTGAAGCTATTGTAGAATCAGCTTTAAGAAATATCAGATATTTATATGACTTAAATTTTGATAACTTTAAAGTATCATTAAAATCAAGCTCTGTTCCAATGACTATTCAAGCTTATAAGCTTTTTGCAGAGCAGGATAATTCCCCACTTCATGTTGGTGTTACAGAAGCAGGTACTCTTTTTGCAGGCACTGTTAAATCTGCTGTTGGTATAGGTGCTGTGCTTTCTCTTGGAATAGGCGATACTATAAGGGTTTCTTTAACAGGGGAGCCGATAGAGGAAGTTAAAACAGGCTGGCAGATAGTGTCAGCACTTGATTTAAGAAGAAAAGGTCCAGAAATTATATCCTGCCCAACATGTGGAAGAACTGAAATCAATTTAATAGATTTAGCTCAAAAAGTAGAAAATATGCTGCAATATTCAAAATCACTTGTTACTGTTGCTGTTATGGGCTGTGCTGTAAACGGACCTGGTGAAGCAAGAGAGGCTGATTATGGTATAGCTGGCGGCACATGTCAGGGGCTTATTTTTAAAAAGGGCAAGATTTTAAAAAAAGTTAATGAAGATATTTTATTAAAAGAGTTTGAAAATATTTTAAAAGAAGATGGAATAATATAATATAATGAAAAAAATATATTTATTAGTTAGTATATTGATTGTAGGCATAGCAATTAGTGCATGTCAGACTAAAACAGTGAAAAATAAATACAAATCAGTTATAATGAGTTCAAATGAGATTATAGATGATTTAGTAAAATCTATTGGCGGTAACTTTATAGAGACAAGTATTGCTATGAGAAAAGGAAACGACCCTCACTCATATAATGCTACTGAAAAAGATGTTATTAGAATAACAGATTCATCACTTATTATATATAATGGTGGAAATTTAGAAGGCAGGCTTGAATGGGTATTAAGTAAAATAGGAAATATTACTCCAGCAGTCTCTATTATTGACTGTCTGCCAAAAGATAAGCTTATATATGATAAAGAAAAAAACAACAATAAAAAATCAGTAAATCCTCACTTTTGGCATGACCCAATGTTGTGGAAAACAGCAGCTCATTTTATTGCAGATAATCTTGCACCTATGAATATCGTAAACCAGCAGATATATTTTCAAAATGAAGAAGTATTTTTATATATTTTAGACAGATTAAATAACTATATAAAAGAGCAGGTGCAGAAAATCCCAAAAGAAAAACGGATAATTGTAACAGAACATGATGCTTTTGCATATTTTGGCAGAGCTTATGGGTTTGAAACATATTATCTGCAGGGCTCAAGCACATCAAGTGAAATTTCATCTGCAGATATTAATGATTTAGCAGATGTATTAATAGAAAAAAATGTTACGACCTTGTTTTTAGAAGCCACTCTTCCTGATAAAAATATAAGGCTTTTACAGTCTACATTAAAGGCAAAGGGGCATTTTGTAAAAATAGGTGGCACTCTTTATTCAGATACTCTTGGATATAATAATAACTATGAAGCTATGATGCGTCATAATATAGATACGATAGTTAATGCATTATCATCAAAATAAATTTAATAATGGAAAATAATATGCTTAGAACTTATTCATCAAAAGAACATTTAGAGCAGTTAAATATAGCTGTAAGAATAGAAAATTTAACTGTGGCATATAAGGGCAAACCTACTCTTTTTAATATTAATTTAGATATTCCAAGTGGTGTGTTAATGGCTGTTCTTGGTCCTAATAATTCAGGTAAAACTACTCTTTTAAAAACTATTGCAGGCATAAATAAGCCATCTGCTGGTAATGTATATATATATTCAAGACCAACCCACGCATTAAAAAATGATATAGCTTATGTGCCTGCAAGAAATTCTGTAAACTGGGATTTTCCCATTAATGTTTATGATTTAGTGCTTATGGGCTCTTATAATAGACTAAAAAAAGTAGAATCACCTGACACAAAAGATAAAATTTCTGCCCAAGAAGCACTTGAAAGAATGGGGCTTGATACTATCAGTAAAAAAAGTATATGCGATTTATCAAGGGGGGAAAAACACAGGGCATTAATTGCAAGAGTTTTGGTGCAGGATGCAAGAATTTACATAATGGATGAGCCAATGATTGCAGCAGATGAAGAAAGTATTAATATTATTATTGATGTGCTGCAGGAACTAAGGCATAAAAAGAAAACTGTTATTGTCTCCCATTATGATTTTGTTACTATTCCACAGTATTTTGATATGGTATCACTTTTAAATGTCCGCCTTATTGCAAGTGGCATAACTGAAGATGTTTTAACAGAAGAAAATTTTGAGAAAACATACGGAATGTCTGCTGGTATAATAAAAAATATCCGCTTATATATGGAAGAAAGCCATGTTAGAAATAAATAATTCATTTCTTTTTCAAACTATGCTTAAAAGTGCTGTTTTTCTTGGGCTTAGTGCTGGTATGCTTGGTGTATTTATATCATACCAAAGAAGAAGTATAGAAATAAATGCATTATCTGCTGGCTCTTTTGTTGGCATATTACTTCTATTTCTGCTTTCAAGCATGGGATTGTCTATAAATCCTTATATATTCAGTCAGGTAGATAAACATATATATTCATTTACTGGCTCAGTTATAGGTATATTAATAATGATAACAATATTAAATATACTTTATAAAACAAGCAAACTTCACCCTCATATTATACAAAGTCTTATGACTGCTGTGCTGCTTGGTGTTGGCATTACTCTTATTACAAGTATAAAACAGGCAGGTGGTGCATTAGATTCTGGTATAAATGTATATTTATTTGGTGAAACAACTTCTCTAACAGATGAAGAATTTTATTTTTTAAGAATAATTACAGTAACAGTTATTATGCTGCTGTTATTATTTTTCAAAAGACTTCGTGTTGTTATTTTTAATGTGGATATAGCAAAAACAACCCATTTTCATACTATTTTTTATATAAACTTAATAAATGTATTTGTAGTATGTCTTGTTACATTATCTGTAAAATTAATGGGAGTATTTTTAGCTGTATCTATATTTTTAATACCAGCAGTTACGGCAAGACTTTGGAGCAGCAGGTTTTTTACTATTACACTGCTTTCAGGCTTTTTTGGTGGATTAGGAGGCGGCACAGGTGCAGTAATTGCTGGAAATATAAGCCATGTTTCTTCTGGAATATCTATTACAATAGTTCTTTCTATAATATTTTTTATATCACTGCTTATTGCTCCATATAAAGGTCTGCTTGGTGTGTGGATTCGCGGGAGAAAATAGTTATGTTGTCCATAGAATTTGAAATAGTTATAGTTATTATACTTTCTGCCATAACATGCTCTATACCCGGAGCCTTTTTAGTAATGCGTAAAAATTACTATGCAGCAGATACAACAAACCGTTCTGCAATGCTTGGTATTGCTGCTGCATTAATTTTTTCATCATATCTTTCTTCGCCACTTGTAATTATTTTAGGTTCAATTACTGCAGGGCTTGCTATGATTTTAATAAAAAAAATAAAAGGTTTTACATCTTTCAAAGCAAAAGGGTTATCAATTATTATTTCATCAGCCTTTTTATGCTTTGGTATATTGATTGCATCAAATTTATCTTTTAACAATACAGCTAATTTTGATTTATCAGTAATATATCTTGGAGAAACTGCTTTTACATACTTTAACAGATTAAGAGTATTTGGCATAGATATAGGTTCTTATGCTCTTTATGCTGTTTTACTTGTTTTAATTATCAATATTATAATAATTATGGTATTTTATAAAGAATTTAAAATAGATGGTGTTGATAAAAACTATGCTGCTTCTATTGAAATGAAAGAAAGCACGATAGATTATCTTCTTTTGATTATGACATCATTGAGTGTATCTGTATCTTTCCAAACAGCAGGAATCTTTATGACTTCAGCTTTTATGTTAGGTCCTGCTGCAACTGCTCTTTTTTATACAAAACGGCTTTCCACACTAGCATTTGTTTCTGTATTTATATCATCAGTTGCATGTCTTGCAGGTTTTGGTATAGCCTGGCCTAATGAAGTATCTATCTCTGGCACAATAGTTTCATTTTTAGGTGTTTTATTTATTGTGTCAGTAATATTTTCTCCAGAAGATGGTATATTGAAAAAATATTTTGATAATCTTACAACACAAAAAAAACTTGAAGAATATATTATTATGGATATATTAAATTCAGAAATTATAGACTGCAGAGAAAAAAATATTAATGAAGAAATTTCATTTTCTTTAAAATGGAAGTTAGTGAAAGTATCTTATATTATAAATAAATTAAAAGCAGAAAATAAAATAGAAACAGTTCAGGATAAAGTGCAGTTGACAGAAGAAGGAAAATTAATACTTAATAGATTTCTGGAAGCTAATCACTGTTTCCATTAATTATAAGGAGTAAAAAAATGGCTGAAATTAGATTAGGCAAATTAGTTAACGGTGATTTTGTAATAGGCGTTAACGATGAAGAAAAAAAAGGAATTAAAAATATAGGCTCATTACAGTTTGTGCCTGCAGAAAATGGCGGTATGTCTGTTGCATTAATACCATTTGGATTTCCTTTTGAAAACGAATTTACAGGGTTTATCACAAATGATAAAATAATATACGAAATAGAAAAAGTGCCTGAAGATTTGCAAAACAAATATACTGAGGCTACTTCTAATATTAAACTTATTTCTGGTTCAAATAACGGAAATATTATTTTATAATTATTTATTTATGCAGATGCTATGAAAAAGAACTGGCAGTTTATAAAAGAAGAAAAAGCATACAGTGATAACATTCTTTCTATCAGACATTTAGAATATTATTATAAAGTGGCTGATAAATCTATGGTTTTTACTGTGCAGGATATGAGCAGCTGGGCAATAATTGTGCCTGTTACAAAAGATGGCGAGTTTATATTAGTCCGTCAGTTCAGGGCAGGCACAAACTCTGATACTTTAGAATTTCCCGGTGGCAGTATTAATAAAGATGAAAATATTGTGCAGGCAGCAGTAAGAGAACTGCAGGAAGAAACTGGGGCAGTATCAAATAATATTATACCACTTGGAGTAATGGACCCAAACCCTGCATTTATGACAAATAAGTGCCATGTCTTTGCAGCTCTTGACTGCACATTTGATGGTTTGCAGCAGCTTGATTTATTTGAAGATACTGAGCCTGTAACAGTGAAAGAAGATAAACTTAGAGAAATGCTTAAATCTGGCGAATTTTCTCAAAGTTTATCAATCGCGGCTTACTCTCTTTATAAAACTACTCTGTAATGCGTGGCTTATATATACATATTCCATTCTGTAAAAGTTTATGCCCATACTGCAGTTTTTACTCTGAAAAAAATGCAGATGAAAGTATAAAAGAAAAGTATGTTGAAGCATTAATTACAGAAATGTCAACACTTGAAAATAAGCAGTTTGATACTGTGTATATTGGCGGAGGCACTCCGTCTTTCCTGCATTACAGGCTTTTAGGGAAATTAGTTGATAATATCATAAGATTAATTGATTATAAAGGTGTAGAATGGACAATTGAAGCAAATCCAGAAAGCACTGATGATAATTTTTTATCGCTGATAAAATCAAGCCCAGTATCTAGAGTTTCTCTTGGAGTGCAGAGCTTTGATGATGATGTTTTAAAGCTTTTATGCCGCCTGCATAATGCAGCAAAGGCAGAGCAGGCAGCAGAAAATATATTAGCAGCAGGAAAACAGCTTAATATAGATATGATTTATGATATTCCATATACTGACAATAAAAAAAGCATATCAACTTTAAATAAAATTATTTCAATTCATCCCCATCATATATCTGCTTATTCTTATGACTGTGCAGATACTCTCTATTTAAAAGATGGGGTGCAGGATGATGACACTATTTTTGAAGAAGTAGAAAATATATGCCTTGATAATGGATATTATAAATATGAAACATCAAATTTTTCACTTCCTGATATGCACAGCAGGCATAACTGTCTTTACTGGCAGGGGGAAGAATATACAGGTATAGGCTCTGCTGCTCATTCTATGGTTTTACTTGAAGAAAATAAAAGAAAAAGGTATAATCATAAGGATAATGTTGAAGAATATATAAAAAATCCATATAATATTGATAATCAGGAAATAATATCTGCACAGGATGCATTATTGGAAGATATTATTTTTGGTCTTCGTATGAAAAAAGGTATAAACTTATATAATCTTGAAAAAAAGTTTGGTAAAATAGATAAAAGTTTGCTAAATAAAATAAAAACAAACATACAAAATGGATTACTTGAAAAGGATGGTATATGGTTGAAAACAACACAAAGAGGAAGTTTAGTGCTGGAATCTTTATCATGCTCTCTGCTGCCTTAATAATACTTATATCTGGTTACTATCAGGATGCAGTATCAGGCTGTGCAGGTGACTGTATGACATGTCATCCAAAATTGGCTGGAGATATTAACCATTTATCTTTAACTACATGTATAAAATGTCATAAACCTGCAGCACAGAAATCATTTTCTTTATCTAAAGGCGGATGTGGGGATAGATGTTTTCAGTGCCATGCAGAATGGCCAAAAGATGGCAATCATGCGTCTTTAAATACATGTTTAAACTGCCATGAAAAATAAATTTAATAAATATAAAATTTTTTTAAACTATCACTGCATTATGCAGATTAATTTGATTTATATTATTTTTCAGCATAATATATTTGCTGATTTATGAGGGTATTGCTATAAAACGGGTATTTAAATTAATGTGGCCTTATTTTGAGCCTTATAAAGTTCTTCTTGTAATTGCTGTTGCAGCATCTATTATTACTGCATCTACTAATGGAGCACTTGCCATTGCTGTAAAATATGTATTAGACAGCATTTTTATTGCTAAAAATTATACATATCTTTTTATTCTGCCTTTTGCGGTTATGCTTATATATGTGGCAAAAAGCGGCTTTTTATTTTTACAGGGCTTTTTAATGAGCTTTATAGGTAACAAAGTTATTGAAAAATTAAGAAACGAAACCTTTGAAAAAATGATACACCTGCCAGTAAAATATTATGCAGAAGAATCAACTGGTGCATTAATGAGCCGTGTTACAAACGATATTAATTTAGTGCAGTCATCTATTCCTACTATTATAAATATGCTGCGTGCAGTGCTGACAATGATAGGACTTATTGGTGTTATTATATATATGAACTGGCAGCTTGCTCTTGTTGCTATAGTTTTATATCCAATATTTATCTATCCCCTTAGTATAATCAGTAAAAAATTAAGAAAATACAGCACACGGGGGCAGGAAAGTATGGGCATATTAACAAGTGTGCTGCAGGAATCTTTCAGCGGTGTCCGTGTAGTAAAAGCCTTTGTTGCAGAAGATAAGGAAATGGAAAGGTTTGAAAAAGCCAATGCTCAAACTATAAAATATGCAAATAAAAGTGTTTTAGCAGGCAATCTTGCTTCACCATTAACAGAAGCACTAGGCTCTGTTGGTATTGCAGCCGTTCTTTTTATTGGCGGTTATCAGGTTATTAATGGCACAGTTACAACAGGTGAATTTTTTGCCTTTTTAGCAGCTCTTATACAAATTTATGAGCCAGTTAAGCTTTTTGCTTCATCAAATAATGCTTTGCAGGCTGCAGTTGCTGCAAGCGACAGGGTATTTGCAATGTTTAAAGAAAGCGATGAAGTAATAGAAAATAAAGGCACAAAACAGTGTATGGCAGAAAATAAAGATATAGAATTTAAGCATGTTTCATTTATATATAAAGATAATATTTATGCATTAAAAAATGTATCATTTAAAGTGCGTGCAGGTTCTACAGTAGCCTTTGTCGGTCCATCTGGTGCAGGTAAAACTACTATGGCTCATTTAATACCTAGGTTTTATGATGTAACTGAAGGGCAAATCTTAATTGATAATGTGGATATTAGAGATTATGATTTGTTTTCTCTCCGTCATAACATAAGTATAGTTTCTCAGGACGCATTTTTATTTAATGATACAATAAGTAATAATATAAGCTACAGCAAAGAAAGTGCAGCAGAAGAAGAAATAAAAGCTGCTGCAAAAGCTGCCTATGCAGATGAATTTATAGAAAAATTTCCTGAAAAATATGATACGCTGTGTGGTGAACGAGGCGTAAAACTTTCAGGCGGTCAGAAACAACGAATTACTATTGCAAGAGCATTACTTAAAAACCCTGCAATATTAATACTTGATGAAGCAACAAGTGCTCTTGATACAGAAAGTGAACGGGTTGTGCAGAAAGCTCTTGATAACTTAATGAAAGGAAGAACTTCTTTTGTAGTAGCTCACAGATTAAGCACTATTTTAAATGCTGATATGATTGTGGTATTTAATAAGGGCGGAGTGGAAGCAATAGGAAAGCACGAAGAAATAATTGAAACTTCTCCTACATATAAAAAACTTTATGAAATGCAGTTTAAAACAGAAGAATAAGGACATATAATGTTTATATTCTGCCAAGAAAAAATAAAAACACCAAAAAATATTATTATTGCAAGAACTGATAAAATAGGTGATTTAGTTCTTTCTATTCCAGCCATATCTATGGTTAAAAAAATGTATCCTGAAAGCAAGCTGTATGTGCTTGTAAGAAGATACAATGCAGAAATAATAAAAGGGTTTCCATTCATTGATGGTGTTATATCTATTGATGATTATAATGCAGAACAGCTGAATTCAAAAATAAGGCAGATACATGCAGATGTTTTTATTGCTCTTTATTCTAACAGCCAAATATTGAAACTGGCATTAAAAAGTGGAGCAAAATATAGAATAGGTCCATTGTCTAAACCGTTTTCTTGGTTTGTATATAATAAAGGTATAAGGCAGCACCGTTCAAAATCAGTAAAAAATGAAGCAGAATATAATCTTGATTTAGTAAGGCATATAGATAAAGAGCTTTTTGCAAGTCTTGAAATTACTATTGATAAAATACCTTACGGTAAACTTAATCATAATAAAATAGTATCTTTTTTAGATGCAAATAATATTTATAATTATGTGGTAGTTCATCCATTTTCTGGCGGCTCTACTAAAAATTTTCAGGTTAATGAATATATAAAACTTATTAATAAAATTCATGAAAAATGGCCAGATAAGCAGATAGTTATATCATCATCAGTTCAGGATATAGAGGATGCAGAGTATATATCACAGCATTGCAGTAATACTTATGTATATACTGCAAAATCTATTTTAGAGCTGGCAGCATTAATTGATAAATGCAGGCTTTATATTGGAGCAAGCACAGGACCAAGCCATATTGCAGGTAATTTAAATAAAAAGTGTTTATGTATTTATCCTGCTTATAAATTTTTATCCCATACTCGCTGGGGGCTTTATGGTAATGATGCAAATACTACATATATAGTGCCAGATGCTAATAATGTGGAGAAGGATTATAAATCAAAAGTATTTTCAAATATTACTGATGATATAATAAATGAAGCAGCAGAAAAAGCTTTGGAGAAACTTTATGGTGGGTCTTAATTTATCTGTTGCATTAATAGTTTATAATGAAGAAGAACGGCTTCCTAAAACACTGGAAAGTATAAAAGATATTGCATCAGAAATTATTGTTATAGACAGCAATTCTACAGATAATACTTGTGCAATAGCTAAAAGCTATGGTGCAAAAGTATATAATGAAGAATGGCGTGGATTTGTTGAACAGAAAAATTCTCTTACCAAAAAATGCACAAAAGAGTATATTTTATATCTTGATGCAGATGAAGTAGTAGGTGATGAATTAAAGCAGGCAATAATCCATACATTAAAACACAGCAAATCAGATGGTTACTATATAAGGCGTAAAACTCATTATCTTGGCAGACTGCTTAAATATTCATGGCAGAAAGATGAAAGATTAAGGCTTGTAAAAGCATCTGCAAATCCTTTATGGGTAGGTGAGATAGTTCATGAAGAACTTAAAGTCAATGGCAGCACTTCCCATTTAGCTGGATATATTATACATTATTCATACAGGGATATTGATGACCATTTTAAAAGAACTATCCGTTATGCACGCCTTAGTGCAGAAAGTTATTATAAAAAAGGTAAAAAATTTAAGTTAAGCAGGATAATTTTCAGCCCTGCAATAGCTTTTATGAAAATCTATATAGTTAAGGGCGGATTTTTAGATGGCATACCAGGGTTTATTGCTGGTGTCAGTGCTTTCGTTTATGGCTTTTTAAAATATGCTTTTCTATGGGATATTACAAGAATTAATGAAAATAAGGGTTTAGATAAATGATAAATCAGGGTATAAAAACTATATCTGTTGGAAATATTGTAATGGGCGGGGCAGGAAAAACACCACATACATTGTTAATAGCAGATGAATTAATAAAAAAAGGCGAAAAAACAGCAATATTATCATTAGGTTATAAAGGTAAGATTGGTTATGATGTAAATATTATAAGTGATGGTCAAGGTAACTTTTTTCATCATCCACCAATGGCTGCTGATGAGCCTTATATGATGGCAAAAAATCTTCCCAGTGCAGTTGTGATTACTGGTAAAAAGAGAGAGCTGTCTTTAGAGATTGCAAGAGATAAGTTTGGGGCAACCGCTGCTGTTTTAGATGACGGGTATCAGTATAAGAAACTTAAACGAGATGTAAATATTTTGCTTTTAGACCATAAAAGACCAATATCTACTGGTTTCCCATTTCCTTTTGGATATTTAAGAGAGTTTCCGTCAAGCATAAGCCGTGCAGATATTATAATATTTACAAGAGCATTAGATAATAACATACCAGAAAATGTGAAAGGCTTTATTAATAAGCAGAGCATATATTTCAGCAATACTGTATTTAACAGAGTAATCTTAAAAAATAAAGTTGTAGAGCTTAAATATTTAAAAGGTGCAGTTACAGCAGCTTATTCAGGAATAGCAACTCTCTCTTATAAACATATCACT